>JBOFDD010000046.1:0-7040 GCA_051646645.1 Bacteroidales bacterium
TACTTTCTTTGTCTGATAATCATCAATTAGTTTAAGACCTTTTTCCGTAGATATGCCTCTGATAAACACGACAATCATGGTTTCTACAGTCTCAACTATTGAAAAGTTCTTAGCTACAGGCAAATCCGAAAACCACAAAAAGTCAAACTGACTTCTAAGTAAAAGCATGGCAAGTTCCGGATTAATATCCTGACGAATGTATCCTTGCTCGATACCCAGCCTAAGCATCTCAATCATATCTTTTACCTGATCTGCCTGATTCGCTTCGTAGTCAACATAAACTTTAGAGTGATAACGTTTCAGATCACGAAAGAAGTTTCTGTTAAAGCTGCGAAAGTATACCGAGACATTCTCTATAAAAGAAAAGAACAGCTCCAGTACATTATCTGCTTCATTTATCGCTTGCATCCGCTGCTCTGCTCCTATTTTACTGCACAAAGTCATGCAATCTCTTACCAACGACTCTTTATCTTTGAAATTTTCATATAAAGTTCGCTTGGAAATTCCCATATGACGGGCTATCTCGTCCATTGTCACAGATTTGATTCCATTTAAAGCAAACTGTTCAAATGCGACTTCGATAATTCTTTCCTTTAATTCCATAATCTAAATTTGATAACTAACGCCGGCAAATGTAAAGAGAAAACTTTAAAAACACTGAAAGTTTTCAAGTTTTATTCTAGTTAATTTTTCTTACCAACTATTTATTAAGATATAGCAAACAGCATAATAAAGGAAGATGAAAACTCTTTGTTCTTACTTTTTCACTACATTTGTCCCATTCATATCCGCATAAGCGGGATTGAAACAACAAACAAAGCAAAGAATAGAGAGTAAATACAAGCTATGAAACAATATAAAGAACTACTTCGTCACGTGCTTGAAAACGGAGAACGAAAAGAGGATCGTACAGGAACAGGCACAATAAGTGTTTTCGGATATCAGATGAGATTTAATATGCAGGAAGGCTTTCCTCTGATGACAACAAAGAAAATCCACCTGAAATCTGTTATCTATGAACTTCTTTGGTTTCTGAAAGGAGACACAAATGTGAAATACCTTCAGGACAACGGAGTGAGAATCTGGAATGAATGGGCTGACGAGAACGGAGATTTAGGACATATCTACGGGTTCCAATGGCGATCATGGCCTGATTATAAAGGTGGATCCATTGATCAGATCGCTGAGGCTATCAATACGATTAAACACAATCCGGATTCAAGACGTATTATTGTAAGTGCATGGAATGTGGCTGACATTCCCAATATGAATCTGCCTCCCTGCCACGCATTCTTTCAATTTTACGTTTCTAACGGAAAACTAAGTCTGCAACTCTATCAGAGAAGTGCAGATATATTTCTGGGAGTACCTTTTAATATAGCATCATACGCTTTGCTACTTTTAATGGTTGCTCAGGTGTGCGATCTTGAACCGGGTGATTTTGTTCATACACTGGGTGATGCACATATCTACACAAACCACATTGAACAGGTAAAAGAGCAACTTTCGCGTGAGGAAAGAGCATTGCCGGAAATGATCTTAAATAGAAATGTAAAAGACATTTTTGAATTCGACTATAACGATTTCTCATTAACCGGTTACGACCCTCACCCTCATATCAAAGGTGTTGTTGCCGTTTGATGCAAACAGAATAATAAATTCGGATACCACTATCTCTATTTATCAAAGTGATAATCGTATCCGGATGAAACATACAGAACATAGTATTCATTCAGAATCTGTTTTGAATTTTTCGAATATTTAATTATAAACTCAAGTCATGCTGTCTTTTGTCCTTTTTTGCGCCTTTGAATCTTCTGTTCTTGTTAATAGCCCGCTATTAACTGCAAATAGAAAATTCAAATCCATCAAAATAAATGACTAAAATACATGCATGAAAAAACTCCAAACAGCTTCTTAAAAAAACAGGAAAAGATGAAGAATATCTCTATCATTGCCGCTATTGCAGACAATGGCGCAATCGGCAAAAACAATGATCTCATCTGGAGACTACCAAATGATTTGAAACGATTTAAAAGTCTGACAAACGGACATACAATCGTGATGGGAAGACGCACATTCGAATCTTTACCTAAGGGTGCTCTTCCTAACCGTAAGAATGTGGTAATGACATCTATGCCTGAAGCTATAGGCACATCTGCCTTTGTTTGTTCGTCATGGGAAGAAATGATGGATCTTACAGAAAAAGATCAGGATGTATTTATTATTGGTGGAGCTTCTATATACCGCGATGCTTTAAGTATTGCTAACAGAATGTATATCACACGGGTACACGAAACATTTGATGCTGACGTATTCTTTCCTGAGATTGATTATTCAGAGTGGGAAGAAGTGTCACGCACAGAGTGTAAAGCAGACGAAAAACACCTCTATGATTATACTTTTATTGATTATATCCGTAAAGAAAAATGAACAATATAATCCTTTTTGACGGGGCAGTAAGAACTAATCTGCTGCCCTTAACTTTTACCCGTCCGGTTGGAGAAATCCGCATCGGAATTCTGACAATTAAAGAAAAATGGGAAAAGCATTTATCTGTATCCGCTTCGTTTCTTACAGAGCCTTATCTGAGCCACAAATATCCGTTGATTGTTTCCGAAGAAAACATCTTTATTGCAGGAAACATTTTACCATCTGATTCGTTTATCAATGAGATTAACAACCTCCGTGAGAATGAAGCGCTTACAAATTGTGATTCTATTCTTGCTTTCAGAGGTAATCTTAGTGACTTTAAGGCTGGTAAATGGATTACAAAAGCGGTTATCTGTCCTCCGGATCAGATAAATCAGACCTATGATATCTTTGCTAAAAACGGACAGGAGATCGAAGCTGATTTTAATCTCATTACTAAGGGACGTACATCTGCATTAGTAAGTCCTACCAACCAGATTATCGGCTCTCATCCTGTATTTATCGAAGAGGGTGCATATATGGAGTGTTCGGTAATCAATACATCCAAAGGACCTGTATATATTGGAAAAGAGAGTGAGATTATGGAAGGTGCATTAATTCGCGGACCTTTTGCTGCCTGCACTCATGCCACTGTCAATATGGGTGCGCGGATTTACGGACCTACTACCATAGGCCCCTATTGCAAAGTCGGAGGCGAGCTCAATAATGTTGTTATGTTTGGTTATTCAAATAAGGCGCACGAAGGGTTCCTTGGCAATGCGGTATTAGGTGAATGGTGTAATATCGGTGCAGGTACTGAAGCATCTAACCTAAAAAATGATTACACAGAAATCAAGCTCTGGAATTACAGTACCCGTCGGTTTGCAAAAACAGGACTACAATTTTGTGGCCTCATTATGGGTGATTACTCAAAAGCCGGTATTAACACCATGTTCAATACGGCTACTGTAATAGGCGTAGGGTGCAATATCTACGGAACAGGATTCCCTCGCAATTTTGTATCGTCTTTCCTTGAAGGAGGGAACAGTGGCTTTGAACTTACTAATATGAAGAAATTTTTCACCACAACCGAAAAAGTTATGGCGCGAAGATCGAAAGAGCTAACAGAAGTGGATAAACAAATCTGCCTTCATATATTCGAAACCGACAGATAACTTTTTCACTAATCTTTCTCAACTATGAATATTAAGAAGAGTATCTGTATATTTCTTTCTTTATTTCTATTTCTGGCTTGCAACCTCAATACCAAAAAGGGAGCTGAGATTGCATCAGATGCTTATGATCTGCCAAGTATAAAGGAAAAAGATACACTTACGATCCTGACACTTTACAGTTCTACCTCCTACTTCATTTACCGGGGAGATGAGATGGGTTATGACTTTGAGCTTGCTAAAGATTTTGCAGAATCTCAGGGATTAAACCTCAAGGTTGTTGTTGCCGAAAATATCACCCGTTTAGAAGAGATGTTACTGAATGGCGAGGGTGACCTGATTGCTTATGAAGTTCCTGAAATTTCAAGTTTGAAAGACAGTCTTATCTTCTGCGGAAGAAAAACCGAAAACTATCAGGTTCTTGTTCAAAGAACTGATGATAAAAGACCATTGATAAAAGATGTAACGGAGCTATCCGGAGATAGTGTCTTCATTATTGGGAATACTCGTTTCGAAGACCGTTTACATAATCTGAACGAAGAAATAGGCGGCGGTATTAATATTATTCCTATCGATCAGGATACAATTGTAGCCGAAGACCTTATTGAAATGGTCTCTAAAGGTGAAATTCCTTATACTGTTGTTGACAGTGAGCTGGCAAAACTCAATAAGACATACTTCAACAATATTGATATTTCCCTTCAGATCAGCTTCCCTCAGCGTTTAGCATGGGCTGTCAGATATGACTCTCCTATTCTTGCTGATTCACTTAACAAATGGTTTAGCGAAAATCAAAATAAGCAGGCCTATAAAGCTATTGCAAAAAGATACTTCGAGCAAAGTAAAAACCCGATAGGTATGCCGGTTCTCAGCATTGACAAGAACCGTATATCAATCCACGATCCTTTATTTAAAAAAATGACAAGTCAGTCTGAGTGGGATTGGCGTTTGTTAGCATCCATTGCCTATCAGGAAACCCGGTTTGATTCAAGTCAGGTATCCTGGGCAGGTGCTATCGGTCTTATGCAGATTATGCCACGTACAGCAAGAGCAATGAAGGCTAATATGAGTAAGATTCGACAGAATGAAGAAAATGTAAAAACATCACTCAAAGTGCTGAATTCTTTGAACGCAAGCTTCAGAAACATTCCTGATGAAACACAGCGTCTGAAATTCGTTTTAGGAGCATATAATGCCGGTATCGGACATGTAAAGGATGCTCAGGCACTTGCTAAAAAATACGGAAAGAATCCGCTTGTCTGGGACAACAACGTCGAGAAGTTTATTCTCCTTAAGCGTCTTCCTGAGTATTACTCCGATCCGGTTGTAAAAGCCGGATATTTACGAGGTAATGAAACCTATAATTACGTAAAGGAAGTGCACAAACGATTTAATTTCTACAAAGAAAAAATTAAAGCTTAAGAATATGTTTACAGACTATTATCAATCACCGTTCGGCACACTTAAAATTTGTGCCGATCACAGATTTATTCACTCTGTATCACTAATCAGCGAGTTTTCTCTTCCTGCTGCTCCTAATTCTTTAACAGAACTGGCAAAGCAACTTTTAGAAGATTATTTCGCTGGTCGTAATCCGTATATTGACTCATCTGTCTTTTTTCCGGATGGCACATCTTTTCAAAAAGCAGTATGGGAAGAACTTCTGAAAATTCCCTATGGAACAACCACTACCTATTCAGATATTGCCTCGCGAATAGGAAATCCCCGCGCAGTTCGTGCTGTGGGTACAGCCATCGGTAAAAATCCCCTATGCATACTTATCCCCTGCCATCGTGTGTTGCCTTCTACAGGTAAAGTTGGCAATTACGCTTACGGCACTAACATGAAAAAGAGTTTACTCATACTCGAAAAAGAGACTATATAAATGTAATAATTTTAATTCCGATACCTGTTTTACATTTCAAATTATCATAAAAACAAATAAATATTTTATTTATATTGGATTTCATTTTACCTTTAGACCTTGAATACACTCAATACCAAAAACACAATGAAGAAGTTTTTAATTTCAGCAAGTATTATTGCTGCTTCACTTTCTGCCTCTGCTGCAGAAACCGGTTCTCCGGCATGGTTGAGATATAACACTATATCACCGGACGGATCCACTATTGCGTTTACTTATAAAGGTAACATCTTCACTGTTCCTGCTCAGGGTGGCGAAGCTGTTCAGATTACCACTCATCCGGCGCACGACACACGCCCTGTGTGGTCTCTTGATGGAAAAAATATCGCTTTCGCTTCGAATCGTGAAGGCAACTTCGACATTTTTGTAGTAGATGCCAAAGGTGGAATCGCCAAACGATTAACTACTCATTCAGCCAATGAGTATCCCGAAGCATTTCTTAATAACAATCAGATTCTCTTTTCTTCAGCATTACAGCAAGACAAACAAACGTCGCAATTTCCCTCCGGGTTATTTGCTCAAACTTATTTAGTCAATCTCAAAGGTGATCGTCCGTCATTGTACACTTCTCACACCATGGAGAATATTGATATAAACCGCCAAAACGGACAAATTCTCTTTACAGATAAGAAAGGCTACGAAGACAGCTGGCGTAAGCATCATCAATCGTCTATCGCACGTGATGTATGGTCGTTCTCTCCCTCAGATAAAAAATTCACGAAGATTACTGATTTTAGAGGAGAAGACCGCAATGCTGTATGGACCGACGATAATTCAATTATCTATCTGAGCGAAAAAGATGGATCTTTCAATCTTTATAAGCGGAATCTTTTGGATAATCAGGACACACAGCTAACAACCTTCAAAAAACATCCCGTACGCTTCTTATCCCGAAGCAATAACGGATTACTCAGCTTTAGCTATGATGGCCATATCTATACGATGAAGCCTGGCGAGGCCCCTCAGAAAGTAGCAATGACAATCCGTGATGATGTCGACACAGATGCTCAGACAAACTTTAAAACATTAACGTCTGAGGCAAGTGATATTTCCGTTTCGCCTGATGGAAAAGAAATTGCTTTTATCGCAAACGGAGAATTATTTATCACCTCTGCGGATTATGAAACTACACGCAGACTAACCAACACAGCCACACAGGAACGCAATGTTGAGTTTGCTCCTGACGGAAGATCTATTTATTTCTCAGCTGAGCGCGATGGTATCTGGAACATCTGGCGTGTGACTCTTAATAACAAAGAGGATAAGTCATTCCTATATGCAAACGACATAACTGAAGAGCCTGTTACTGAATCAAAAATAACATCCTTCCAGCCGAAAGTATCACCTGACGGCAAAGAGGTTGCTTATCTCGAAAACCGCACAACAATCCGGGCTATAAATCTGGATACAAAGAAAACGCGTACCATTCTGGATGGTAAGTACAACTACTCTTACTCCGATGGTGATCAGGATTTTGCATGGTCTCCGGACGGTAAATGGATCGCAGCCCGCTACATCTCGGTAGGAGGCTG
>JBOFDD010000047.1:0-3786 GCA_051646645.1 Bacteroidales bacterium
TATACAATAAGTTTATTGGCGACGGCTTAGACTATTCGGACAAAAATTGCTACTTTCGTGGTAAATTTCAAAAAAGGACTTCACAAATGATAGATCAGATTACCATAGACAAGATTATGGATGCGGCACAAATTGTTGATGTCGTATCTGATTTTGTATCCTTAAAAAAACGGGGGGTAAACTACACTGGTCTGTGTCCTTTTCACGATGAGAAGAAGCCTTCTTTCAGTGTATCTCCGTCTAAAGGTATCTGCAAATGTTTCAGCTGTGGTAAAGGAGGTAATGCCGTCCATTTCATTATGGAGCACGAACAACTCTCTTTCCACGAAGCACTTAAGTACCTCGCTAAAAAGTACGGGATTGAAATCCAGGAGCGCGAACTGACCGCTGCCGAACAACAGCAGCGCACCGAAAGAGAAAGTATGCTTTTGGTTAATGCCTTTGCGCATACCTATTTTCAGGACACATTGCTCAATTCGCAGGAAGGCAATAATATTGGTGTCAGCTACTTTCGCGAAAGAGGATTCAGAGACGATATTATTCGTAAGTTTCAGTTGGGTTATAGCCTCGAAAACCGCGAGGCTCTCTATAAAGAAGCAACTAAAAAAGGATACAAGACTGACCTGCTTGTAAAAACAGGACTGGTTATTGATGCCGGTGAAGGTAAGTATTACGACCGTTTCCGCGGGCGTGTTATGTTCCCTGTTCACTCCATATCCGGTAAAGTAGTTGCCTTCGGAGGTCGTATACTTAAAAGCGATGCAAAACTGGCCAAGTACCAGAACTCTCCGGAAAGCGAAATCTATCACAAGAGTAATGAGCTTTACGGGATTTACTTTGCCAAAGGTGCAATCGTAAAGCAAGACAATTGCTTTCTTGTTGAAGGATACACCGATGTTATTTCCATGCACCAGTCCGGGATCGAGAATGTGGTTGCCTCGTCGGGTACCGCTCTTACACCGGGACAAATACGCCTGATTCACCGTTTCACAGATAATATTACAGTACTCTACGATGGTGATGCAGCCGGAATGAAAGCCTCACTGCGCGGTATCGACCTGCTTTTGCAGGAAGGCATGAACGTAAAAGTCGTTCTTCTTCCCGATGGCGAAGACCCTGACTCATTTGCTCAGCAGCACAGCGCCAGCGAGTTTATGCAGTTTATCAAAGACTCACAGGTAGACTTTATTCGTTTTAAAACGAATCTGCTGATGCGCGATGCCGGTAATGATCCGATTAAGAAAGCGGGTATCATCGGCGATATCCTGAACAGCATTTCCATTATACCGGACAACGTTAAGCAAAGTATCTACCTGCGGGAAACCAGCGAGATCATGAGCGTTCAGGAGGCAGTGCTTGCCAACAACCTGAAACAGCTTAACCTGAAACGCAAAGAAGCAGAGTTCCAGAAACGGAATTTACCTAACAGCTACACGCAGACGCAGGTTCCGCAGGACATTCAGTCACCATTCCCGCCTGCTCCGCCTGTTGATGGCATTCCGCTTCCAACAGATGAAACAGGAGGATACGCAGGTCCGGCTGCGGTTACACAAAGCTATTATTCCCGCTTTGATGCAAACGAGCTGGCAATTATCCGTCTTCTGATCCGATATGGAGAACAACCCTTGCAGATTCCACTGGGCGAAGGAGAAGTATGGCAAACCAATGTACTGAATTTCATTCTTTCGCTTATTGATGACGACGAAATAGAATTTGAGAATGCATTATATCTGCGCGTACTCGATGAGGCCCGTAAACACAAAAGCAACGATTCGTTCCAGGCTCAGAAGTTCTTTTTGCAGCATATGGATCCTGAGATCAGCCGCCTTGCCGCTGAAGTTTCTGCGGATAAGCATATACTGAGTAAGTATCACTCCAAGAAACAAAGGGTCGAACTGGAACCGGATTGTCTCGAAACCTTAACTCAGCGAGCTTTGCTGGAACTTCAGAATGAAAGAGTCACTTTTGAGTTTAAACATAAGATTCAATCTCTGAATACGATAAACGACCCGCAACTGTTGACGCAGGCTATGCTTGATATCAGACAACTACAGGGATACCAGATGGCTATCTCCAAACAACTGGGAGAACGCATTCTGGTAAGACAGAAATAAATCCAAACTAAAGAGCGCTGAAGAGTATTCCTCTTCAGCGCTCTTTAGTTTATTGATAATCACTTTTTCAATTCACCTGCCAAACGCAAGGCTTTCATAAAATCAGGAATCCCGTAACCGGTATAAATATCAGGTGTTTTATACTGACTCCCCGAACGGCGGATAACATTCAGCAGCTCCCGGTTCGATAGTCCGGGACAGGCCTGCCACAAGCAGGCTACCAATCCGGCAACCGTTGGAGTCGAAAACGAAGTTCCGTTAGATGTACTGCACGATCCATCCGGAAAAAGCACGACTGTACCAGTACCTATCGCAGCCACATCCGGCTTTACATATACGCCAGACACAAATCCGATAACACCCCATTCATTCATCGCATCATTACCGGCACTAATAACAAGAAACATACCTTTATCAATGGCTTTCCGCGCAGCCCGGGAAATAAATGCTGTTGATCTGCTTATCTCTCTTTTGCTGTGATTCAAAGCCGAAATATCAAAGGCATGATACCCAAGGGAAGAGTTCACAATATCAACTCCCATACGATCAGCCCTTTCGAGAGCCTCCACCCAGAAATCCTCTTCAACAGGAAGCTCATAGGCCATATTCTCCGTTTTATATAAGTAATATGTCGCTTCCGGAGCCGTACCTTTTATGGAATCATCCGAATCAGCAAGCATAATAGAGAGCACTTGAGTACCATGCTTCTCTCTTCCGTATCCGCTATCCTGAGGATAGCTAAAGTCCATATATTCTTTCACCCGTTCAGCTTTAATCAGCGACAGCGAATCCCACGAAGGAAAGCCCGCATCAATTATGGCTATCTGTACACCGTCGCCTCTAAAGCCCGCATTATGTAATTTCTCCCCGTTTAGCAAAGTCAGCTGTTCACGACTTTCAGATCGAATATTAGCCACAGTTCCCGGTATTGTTTTACCTTTCCTCGCCCTGCAAATAGCTGTTTCAGGTTCATTAGACAAAGCCATACTGAATTTACCCAACCACCGGACTGAGTCGATAAAACTCAATCCGCTCAACATCTCTTTCTTTATCTGAGGTGTAACTTTCACCACAACCGTATTCATCCATTTACTTTGCGAAACGACCAGTCCAAGCTCATTTAAACGGGAGATATAAGCAGGAGAAAGAGGCAGATCATCTACATTAAGCTCATAACCCTGCTTCAGTCTTCTGTTCAGTGAAGCCTGTGTCAGAAATTCCTGCGGACGCTCAAGTGCATAAGGCGAGTTTTCCTTATCCTTTAGCCAGATCCGGAAAAAGTCATCGGCTTTCAGGTCTGAAAGGGAAGCACTAATAAGGTAAGCTATGTATATAAGTATTAGTCTCTTCATGTATTACAATCGGTTTTATGGTACAGGGTGTTTTACAAAGATAAAATAATTGTTTTCAAATCATAATACAAAACGTATAGTTCGTCCAATTTTTCATCTATTATCTTAATCTAAAGAAAGAGCAGAGCAACTCTGCAAGTTGACAATATTTCAAATAAAGCGCCATTTCACTTTCTTTTTGATAATTAGGGTCTGCTGAATAAATTAATAAGCTAAAAGGCGATGGGTCACATTATTTTGGTCCGGTAGAATAATTACCCGAATTTTGCTGGAAATTGACGATACAACAGTCATAAAAAAATGCGCATGAAGAAGTCTCC
>JBOFDD010000048.1:0-13309 GCA_051646645.1 Bacteroidales bacterium
TCTTTAGTTTTTCTAATTTTAGAAATTATGAGAAATGTTGTGACACTATTTTTATTGCTTTTCATCGCAGTTATGCCTATCTTCGGGCAAACATTCGGAGAGCAGGATTCAACAATCATCCAGGCACTTACAAAAACTAAGGTTGATCAGGGCATTGTCATTATCCATCAGTCCAAATCAATAGCCAGTTTATTAGGCAGCCGTTCGTGGAGCAGAAGCAAAGAGCCTTTTACCCAGGAAGGGTACAGAGTGCAGATTTTTTCGGGTAACAGCCAGAATAAATCAAAAAATGAAGCTTTCTACAAAGAAGGAAAGGTTAAATCTATGTTCCCGGAAATTGAAACATACGTCACTTTTAAATCTCCTTTCTGGAGGCTTCGAATCGGAAACTACAGAAGTTTTGAAGAAGCCGATCAGACAATGAGAAAATTAAAAAGAGCTTTTCCTGAATTCGGAAAAGAGATGTATGTAGTTAAAGACGAAATAAAAATAGAGTTCTGATCATGCATCAATTAACAACTGAACAAGAAGAGAAAAGAGAGGCTATCGCCTTCCACTACAAAGAAATTTTAAAATTATTAGGAGAAGACGTAGAACGCGAAGGGTTAGTAAAGACACCTGAACGCGTTGCTAAATCTTTAGAATTCCTGACAAAAGGGTATCATCAGGATGCCAGAGAAATATTACAATCAGCTATGTTTAAAGAGGATTACCGTCAAATGGTAATTGTGAAAGATATTGATTTCTTCTCGCTCTGCGAACATCATGTTCTTCCGTTTTTCGGAAAAGCACATATCGCATATATTCCCAACGGATATATAACCGGTCTGAGCAAAATTGCCCGCATCGTAGAAGTCTTTGCACGTCGGATGCAGGTTCAGGAACGTATGACTACTCAAATCAAAGAGTGTATACAGGAAACTCTTAATCCGTTAGGAGTTATGGTTGTTATAGAAGCACAACATACCTGCATGCAAATGCGTGGTGTGGAAAAACAAAATTCAGTAACAACAACTTCCGATTTTACGGGAGCTTTCAATCAGGCAAAAACACGTGAAGAGTTTATGACTCTTATACGTATGAAATAGATCTCAACATTCATAAAATGCGATCACTATGAAACTAAAACTTCTTCTTCTTTCTTTAAGTATTATGTCTATGACAAACGCGCAAAACCCTTTCTTAGGAAAGTATAAAACTCTGCACGAAACGGTTCCGTTCGATAAAATCAAATTCGAACATTACGAACCTGCATTCGATGAGGGTATGAAACGTCACGAAAAAGAGATTGACGCAATCGTAAACAATCCGGCTGCTCCTACTTTTGAAAATACAATCGTGGCTCTTGAAAAATCCGGTGATCTTCTTACACGCGTCAGCAGTGTATTCTTTAATCTGAACAGCAGCGAAAGCAGCGATCAGATGATGGATCTTTCTCAAAAACTTTCTCCAAAGTTATCTGAGCACTCAAACAACATCAATCTGAACGAGAAACTGTTCGAGAGAGTTAAAGCTGTATACGATCAGAAGGACAAATTAGGACTAAATGCTGAAGAATTAAAGCTTCTTGATAACACATACAAAGGTTTCGTAAAAAGAGGTGCTAATTTAAATGATACCGACAAGGATAAATATCGTAAAATCAGCATGGAGCTTGGACAAGCTACTCTTTCATTCGGTCAGAACGTACTTAAAGAAACAAACAAGTATGAACTTATAGTTGAAAACGTTGCTGACCTGAAAGGTCTTCCTCAAAGAGAAATCGATGCTGCAAAAGCAAGAGCTGAGGCAAATGGCAAATCGGGGTATTCATTTAATCTTAGCGCACCGGTTTACATCCCGTTCATGCGTTATGTCGAGAACCGAGATCTAAGAAAAGAACTTTGGTCTGCTTATAATTCACGCTGTATGAATGGCGGTGAGTTTGACAACAAAGAGAACATTAAAAATATTGCTAACCTTCGTTTAGCAAATGCTCAGTTATTCGGCAAAAGCACTTTTGCGGATATGGTTCTTGAAGACCGTATGGCCAAACAACCAGAGAATGTATACAAACTGCTTAATGACCTTATGACTGCATTTAAACCTACTGCGATGCAGGAAGTTGCTGAAGTAAAAGGATTTGCAGTGGGTCGTGAAGGCAAAAACATCGATATCATGCCATGGGACTGGTCTTTCTATTCTGAGAAACTGAAAGATTCAAAATTCCAGATCAATGATGAGATGTTACGTCCATACTTTGAATTAAATAATGTAACAAAAGGAGTATTTGGACTGGCAACAGATCTATACGGTATTACATTCAAAGAGAATAAGAAAATTCCGGTTTATCACCCTGAAGTTAAAGCTTATGAGGTATTTGATCAGGACGGAAAATTCTTATCTGTTCTTTACACTGACTTCCACCCTCGTGCCGGCAAACGTCCGGGTGCCTGGATGACTGAGTTTAAAGGTCAATACAAAGAAAAAGGGAAAGACAGCCGTCCGCACGTGACAATTGTAATGAACTTTACACGTCCGACTGCAGACACACCGGCTTTGCTTACTTATGATGAAGTGGAAACGTTCTTGCATGAGTTCGGACATGCCATACATGGTATGTTTGCCAATACAACTTTCGAATCTATGTCCGGAACAAGTGTTTACCGCGATTTTGTAGAGTTACCATCTCAAATTATGGAGAACTGGTTGTCTGAGAAAGAATTCCTTGACAAATTTGCAGTACACTATAAAACCGGAGAGAAAATTCCGGCAGAGTATATCGAAAAGATTGTTGCTTCAAACAACTTCAATACAGGTTATATGTGCCTGCGTCAGATCAGCTTTGGACTTAACGATATGGCATGGCATACGATCAAAGAAAACTTCGATGGAGACATGAACGAATTTGAACAAAATGCAATCGCATCTACTCAAATGTTCCCGATTATTGAAGGTACAGCTCTTTCTCCATCATTCAGCCATATTTTTGCTGGTGGATATGCTGCAGGATATTACAGCTATAAATGGGCTGAAGTTCTGGATGCTGATGCTTTTGCTTTCTTCAAAGAAAATGGAATTTTCAATAAAGAGATTGCTAAAAAATTCCGTGAAAGCGTTCTTTCTCAGGGAGGAACTCAGGATCCGATGAAACTTTATATTCAGTTCCGCGGACAAGAACCAAGCGTTAAAGCTCTGATGGAGCGCAGTGGTATTAAAATGTAATCCATTACAAATCCATAAAAAAGGAGTTATCCGATAAAGCTATGCTTTGGGGATAACTCCTTTTTCTTTTTCTTACTGCCAGGTAAACCTTTTATCAGATATGATTTGAGTTTACACAGAAGTTTGTTTTCATACTACACATCCAGCACCATCCAGCACAAAAGCAACTAAAAAACAGTATAACAATCAATTAACAATACAGCAATAGTGTAGGATAGTGCTAGATAGTGCTGGATAAAAAATCATAAAATAAACTCATCCAGCACTAATAAAACTTCGATCAGTAAACGGATAGCACAGCTTTGTGCTGGATGGTGACAGATAAAACACGAAAATAAAACTCTGTGTAGCAAGCTTTGACGCCTTCTTAATTCAGCAAGTAGCAAAATGAATTTACCTACTTGCTAAATTCATTTTGCCGCTTTGTAACTTTCGTTTGCAAGTAGCAAACTTCGAAGGCATTTAACCCACTGTTCAAACGTATGAATTATCCTAATCAAACTACGGATTGCTTCTGACATAAGTACGAATTAGTTTGTTCTTCTTTTCGAATTAGATTTCTGCTCCGCATCGGTTGTAATTCGCATGCGCATGGGAATTACGACCGATGCGCATGCGAATATATTCCGATGCGCATGCGAAATATAAAAGATACGGTTGAAGAAACTAAGTCATGCCTATGAAAAGAATAAACCCTCCTTTGATCTTACGAATAAATACGGTTGTTCGTCAGGAAGAGTAGCTACAAATTCGTTAAAGCCAGTAATACCTGTGTTTTATCGTCTTTCTTCAGGCCATTTACAACCAACAAATAAGAATCTTTAATCCATTGCCGGATAAGGTGGTCAGGCACTACATCTGATACTTCAATTGTATTCCAGTGTCTCTTATTCATATGATAACCCGGCATAACGAAAGAATAGGACTCTCTGAGTTCCAGAGCTTTATCCGGATCACACTTCACATTTACCCACAACGGTTTGGATTCAATATCAAACAAAAGGAACATTTTGCCTTTCACTTTCATCACCAAAGCCGTTTCATCAAACGGGAAACTCTCCTCCACATAAGGGAAAGAAAGCGCATATTCTCTTACATCTTCTACATTCATAATGTGTTTGAAACTGACTAAAATTAATTAACGACCAAAAATCGGGATGACCCTACAAAATTAAAGAAGACTTCCTGAAATAAATCCGGGAAGCCTTCTGTTATTTTATTTATTTATATGATCAAAGATTCAATTCTTTATACTCAAGCCCGAATGCGTCAGCAACAGCTTTATATACCACATCCCCTTTAACGATATTGAGACCTTTATACAAGTCTGCATTATCCTTACAAGCTTTCTCCCACCCTTTATTTGCAAGCTGAATTGCATAAGGCAAAGTAGCATTTGTCAAGGCAACAGTTGATGTATAAGGTACAGCACCCGGAATGTTTGCCACACAGTAATGAACAATACCTTCAACTTCGTAAATCGGTTCAGAGTGAGTAGTAGGATAAGATGTTTCGAAACAACCACCCTGGTCTATCGCAACGTCAACCATAACACTACCTTTACGCATAAGCTTCAACATCTCTTTTTTAATCAGATAAGGAGCTTTTGCGCCCGGAATAAGAACTGCTCCGATTACAAGATCTGTATCCGGAAGCTCTTTGCAGATGTTATACTCTGAAGACATTAATGTTTTTACATTTTTAGGAAGCACCTCAGCCAAATAGCGCAAACGAGGTAATGATATATCACAAATAGTTACATCTGCACCCATACCTGCAGCAATAATAGCAGCATTCACACCAACGACACCACCACCGAGAACAAGGACTTTGGCTGGTTTCACTCCAGGAACACCACCTAAAAGAATACCTTTACCTCTGTGAGGTTTTTCAAGAAAGTGTGCACCTTGCTGAGCAGACATACGTCCGGCAACCTCTGACATAGGTGTAAGCAAAGGCAGCGAACGATCCGCTTTCTCTACAGTTTCATAAGCAAGACAAATGGCTTTACTCTTAATCATAGCTTTTGTCAGCTTTTCATAAGAAGCAAAATGGAAATAAGTAAATAGTAATTGATTTTCCCGAATAAGAGCATATTCAGGTTCAATAGGTTCTTTTACCTTAATAATCATATCTGCTGTAGCATAAACATCATCAATAGTATCAAGCATTTTAGCTCCCATTGCTTCATACTCCTGATCTGAATATCCGCTATTCTCTCCGGCAGTACGCTGCACAAAAACCTCATGGTTATGATTTACTAACTCTTTAACGCCACCCGGGGTAAGACCAACACGATTTTCGTTGTTCTTAATTTCTTTTGGTACTCCAATTTTCATCTGTTATTAAATTTAAAAGGTTAGAGAGAAGAACATCCAAATTTTCATTCGGGTGTCTGCCTCTAAGTATTACGAAATAAGGACTTATATAATTCTGCGGTAAATATAGAGAAAAAAGCAAATAGTCATCAATTCTATCGGTTTTTTATTCTAAAGAGGATAAAAAAAATGAGGAGAGCATATAACCCTCCTCATTCTTACTCATTTAAGTAATATCAAAAAATTATTGCCATGTTTTAAAAATCATATTAAAGTTAAGATTTCGGATTCTTTTAGGCCTGTTTTCCTTTTTCTCTCCTTGATTTAGCCCGCTAAATCCGCGTTTCGGAAAATAAAAACATCCTCTAAAATTATCTCGAAAAACAACGCAATAAATTCTTTCTATTACTTAGAAACTGATTACTCAACAATTTCCATCTCTTCAATAAGACGTTTACATCCTGCATACTTATCAATAATAAATAATGTATAACGGATATCCACACTGATTGTACGTTGCAAATCCGGCTCAAACACAAGGTCGCCACTCATTGCCTCCCAGTTCCCGTCAAAGGCTGTACCAATCAGTTCACCCTTATCGTTCATAACAGGGCTTCCTGAGTTTCCGCCTGTGATATCATTCGTTGAAAGGAACGCAACCGGCATACGACCATCAGCCATTGCATAACGGCCATAATCTTTTGATCCGTATAATTCTTTCAGTTTTTCCGGAACAATAAACTCGAAGTTATTCGGATCTTCTTTCTGCATTACACCTTTCAGTGTAGTATAATAGTTATAGAAAGCTCCATCTGCAGGCTCGTAAGGCTTGATACTACCATAAGTCATACGGATAGTGAAGTTCGCATCCGGATAAGTTGGTTTATCTTTATTTTCCAGCAAATAGCCTTCCATAAATGCACGACGGGCATTATTAAATCCATCATTCGTTGCTTTTAAAGCAGCTGACAATTGACCAGCCTTATTCATAACAGACTGGCTAAACAAGATCATCGGATCATTTTCTACTGCTTTCACTGAAGGTTTAGCTTTGAATTTATCAAAGTTAGCCTGATTTGCAAAAATTGAATTTGTAAATACATCTTCTACAAACTGATCAGTATTGCCTTTGTATTTACTATCAATTACAGCAAAAATATCAGGACGCTGCGAAGCAGGTACAAGCTCTTTATACAACTTCAACATTGTTTTAGCAACTTTGCGGTCTACCTCCGGATTGTAATCCTTATTGGCAAATCCATCGTATGCTTTCTGAAGCGATTCAAGCTGTTTTGCAACTTCGGCTTTATCTTTCTTTTTCAAAGCATTCGTAAGATCACCTAAATTATGAGGTGCACGTGCGAATTCAATACCACCCAATATCGCTTCACTCAAAGCATTTGCCTGATAACGCAGCTCTTTACGACCTTCTACAATTTTCTGTAAAGAGTCAACTGCCGCTGCATATTGAGGATAGTTATTCTCTAATGCCCATTTTTTAAATGCTTCCTGCTCTTTTTCTTTTCTACCAATAACATCAAGCTTTTGAATTCCACGATTCATACCGATTGAGTTTTTCCAGTAGTTACTTGAACGTGCATATTTACTTGCATACTGAATGTTTACTTTCGGATCAGCAAGCATCTCTTTCAGCAATACATCCTGACGGGCACCACGTACTTTGATACGCATATCATTATCAGTTACACGCTCTTTCACTTCCCATGATGTCATATAACGACTTGTAGATCCCGGGAATCCCATGATCATTGCATAATCATTTTCTTTAATTCCACCTAAAGAGATTTTCAAATACTTTTTAGCTTTCAGCGGTTCATTATCTGCTGAATATTCGGCAGGATTACCGTTTTTATCAGCATAAACGCGGAACAAAGAGAAGTCACCCGTATGACGAGGCCACATCCAGTTGTCTGTATCAAAACCGAATTTACCGATTGATGAAGGCGGAGCTCCTACCATACGCACGTCATTGTAAATCTTTTTATAGTACATATAGTACTTATTCCCGTTATAGAACGGTTTGATTTCTGTTGTAGTAAAAGGAATATCTTCTACTTTTCCATCTGCGGTAAAACCTTTAATCAGTCCGTTCAGGTAACTTGGAGACAGAAAATTCATACTATTCGGATCTGTGTCTTTTGCCAGTTCGGCCTTAACGATATCTGTAACATCTACGATCTTATCAATAAATGTAACCGAAAGACCCGGAGTCGGAACTTCCTCGTTATAAGACATAGCCCAGAAGCCATCCTTCAAATAGTCTTTTTCTACTGTACTGTGTTGCTGAATTGCCCCATAACCACAGTGGTGATTGGTCAGAATCAATCCATTTGGGGAAATAACTTCACCTGTACACCCACCACCGAAAATTACGATAGCATCTTTTAAACTGGTTGAGTCGGGATTATAAATGTCTACTGCGTCTAACTTCAAACCCAACTCTTTCATTTTTGCAGAGTTTTGTTTGATCTGCGGTAGCAACCACATTCCCTCATCAGCCTTAATTGAAGTACATATAGTACCCAAAGCTATCAGAGAAAGTAAAAATTTATTCTTCATAATACACATTTTGATTTTTATATAGGAAGCACAAAAATAATGAATCAGATGCAAAAAACGAATGATTTTCAATGGTTAGAGTATAAAAACTTTTGTAAAACGCGAAAACATATTACTTTTGTAACACGTTTATGCGTTTAGTTAATTAGATTGCGTATAACACGATTAAAAATATTCACCCCCATGACGAAAGAAAAATGGATTGGGCATCTGGCTGTATTGGTCACGGCTATTTTGTTCGGATTAAACATTCCGATTGCAAAAAGCCTGATGCCTGAATGGTTTTCACCGCTTGCAGCTTCTGCACTCAGAATGTTGTTTGCCGCTGTCGCCTTCTGGATCACATCCTTATTTTTGCCTGCAGAGCCAGTCTCAAAAAAAGATTTGCTCACCCTTTTCGCCGCTTCATTTTTCGGGATATTTTTAAATCAGACGACCTATATAATCGGGTTATCCCAAACGTCACCTATTGACTCATCCATCATTGCAACTTCAACACCTATACTTGTAATGATTATTTCCTTTTTTGTATTAAAGGAACCCATCTCTTTAAAAAAGACGCTTGGTGTCTTGCTTGGCTTAGGCGGAGCTATTTACCTGATCTATTATTCTCAATCTCACCCCACAGAAACCACATCATCTTTAAAAGGAAACATATACTGTTTCATCGGCAGTATTTTATATTCAGTCTATCTGGTTGCTACGCGAAATATTTCACAAAGATATTCGCCTGTCACCCTTATGAAATGGATGTTTCTTTTTGCAGCAATTTTTATTTTACCATTTACTTACAACGAAATAATTTCAGCAAAAGCATTAACAGAAACAGCTCCGCCAGAAGTATATCTGAAGCTGTCATATGTTTTAGCCGGAGCTACATTTATCACATACATACTTATTCCTGTCGGGCTGAAACGTATACGTCCGACAACAGTAGGTATGTATAATTATGTTCAACCTTTAGTAGCCTCATTTGTTGCTATAGGTATGGGACAAGATCATTTCAGCATGGATAAACTTCTTGTCGGTATAGTCATTTTTTACGGAGTATACCTGGTAACAATGAGTAAATCCCGTGCTGATTTAGAAAAAGAAGCCGGAGATGAAGCTATCGAAAAAGTATCGGTAAGAAATTAATCGAAAGTTCGGCATTCCTTAATAAGGAACCGCAAACTCTCTTATTAATTGCAAAATATATCTTAGGCACATTTTTTTATTCGTATTTTTGTTTTCAAATCTCATATATTTAAAGTAAAGACAATGAACAACGTTGCAACATTGAACAGAGCAGCCGATAACATTCGTATTTTATCTGCTGCCATGGTAGAAAAAGCTAATTCCGGACACCCAGGTGGTGCAATGGGAGGCGCTGATTTTATTAACGTTCTTTATTCTGAATTCTTAAACTACGATCCACTTGATCCGAAATGGATTAACCGCGACCGTTTCTTCCTTGATCCGGGGCATATGTCGCCTATGCTTTATTCGACACTGGCTCTTACAGGAAAATATACAATTGAAGAATTAAAGAGCTTCCGTCAATGGGGCAGCCCTACACCCGGACACCCCGAAGTTGATGTAATGCGTGGTGTAGAAAATACTTCAGGACCTCTTGGACAAGGACACACAATGGCAGTTGGTGCTGCAATTGCAGAAAGATTCCTTGTTGCCCGTTTTGGTGAGTGGATGGCACATAAAACATATGCATTTATCTCTGACGGAGGTATTCAGGAAGAAATCTCACAAGGAGCTGGTCGTCTTGCCGGTTATCTTGGATTAAGCAATCTGATTATGTTCTTTGATAGCAACGACATCCAGTTATCTACAGATACTGATGCCGTTACAAAAGAAGATACAGCGATGAAATATCGCGCCTGGGGCTGGAATGTTATCGAAATCAACGGTAACGACGCAGCTGCTATCCGCGAAGCGTTAACTATTGCCCGTTCAGAATCAAAACGCCCTACTCTGATTATTGGTAAAACAATTATGGGTAAAGGATGTCTTAAAGCTGATGGTACTTCTTTCGAACGTCAGTGTGCTACACACGGTCAGCCTTTATCTGCTGCAGGTGTATCTTTTGCTGATACTGTAAAAAATCTTGGCGGTAATCCGGAAGATCCTTTTGCTATTTTCGCTGAAACTGCTGAAGTTTACGAAAAACGCAGAGAAGCTCTTATCGCTTACGCACAGGAGAAAAAAGAAGAGCAGGCTAAATGGGCTACAGCAAACCCTGAACTAGCAAATAAACTGGAAGTATTCTTTACAGGAAATGCGCCTGAAATAGATTACGAAGCGATTGCTCAAAAACCTGATCAGGCAACTCGTGCTGCTTCTGCTGCTGTTCTAACAGCATACAGTGCTCAGGTTGAGAATATGATTGTTGCTTCTGCCGACTTGGCAAACTCGGATAAAACAGACGGATTCCTAAAACATCAGACAGCGTTTAAACATCAGGATTTCACAGGTGCATTCCTTCATGCAGGTGTTTGTGAGCTTACAATGGCTGCGATCATGAATGGTATTGCTCTTCATGGTGGTGTTAAATGTGCTTGCGGTACATTCTTTGTATTCTCTGATTACATGAAACCAGCTATCCGTATGTCTGCACTTATGGAAGTTCCGGTTAAATACATCTTCACACACGATGCATTCCGCGTTGGAGAAGACGGACCAACTCACCAGCCTATTGAGCAGGAAGCACAAATCCGTTTATTGGAGCAACTAAAAAATCACAGCGGTAAAAACAGTACTCTTGTTCTTCGTCCTGCTGACGTTGATGAAGCAACTGTAGCATGGAAAATGGCAATGGAAAACACTTGTTCTCCTACTGTACTGATTTTCTCACGCCAGAATATTAAATCACTTCCTGCTGAATCAGGAAACAGATACAAAGAGGCATTAAAAGCTGAAATGGGTGCTTATATCGTTCAGAAGGACGAAACACCGGACATCGTTCTTGTTGCTAATGGATCGGAAGTTGCTACATTAGTTGCAGGTTCAGCTCTTCTTCGCGAAAGAAAAGGTATCCGTGTTCAAATCGTATCTGCGCCTTCTGAAGGTTTATTCTTCAATCAGCCAAAAGCATATCAGGAAGAAGTTATTCCTTCTAATCTGCCTGTTTTCGGTTTAACTGCCGGATTACCGTCTACACTTAACCGTCTGGTTGGCAGAAACGGAATCGTATTTGGTCTTGACCACTTCGGCTACTCTGCTCCTTACACTGTTTTGGATGATAAATTCGGATTTAACGCTGAGAATGTTTACAATCAGGTTGTAACTTTTCTTGGAAAATAATTAAGAGATATGGAAATTAAAAAGATAGGTCTTTGCGCTGACCATGCCGGATTTGAGACTAAAGAATTCATCAAAGGATATCTTGAAGCAAAAGGATATACATACGAAGACTTTGGAACTTATTCGACTGACAGTTGCGATTATGCTGACTTCGCTCACAAAATGGCTGAAGCTATGGAGCGTGGTGAATGCTATCCGGGAATTGCAGTTTGCGGTAGCGGTAACGGCATCAACATGACATTAAACAAACACCAGAGTATTCGTGCTGCACTTTGCTGGGATGTTGAACTTGCAAAACTTGCACGTGAACACAATGATGCAAATGTATTGACTTTACCTGGTCGTTTCATCGATTTTGAAAAAGCAGCTGCTATGGTTGACATTTTCCTTTCAACTCCGTTTGAAGGAGGTCGCCACCAGGCACGCATCGATAAAATCGCTGTAAAATAAACAAAAGGCTGTCCGGAATCCGGACAGCCTTTTTTCGTATCTTATAAAAAACAGAACGCAATTAATCAACCATTTCAATTTGAAGACTTACTTTCTGCTGTTCTGAATTATTCATATTTTGTTCAAGCTTAAACCGCTCCATTAATCCCGAAGTTATAGCATTGCTTGCACTAAGTCCCCCATCGACTACTATTGTCTGACCATTCATAAATTTCGAGTCTGATGATGCAAGAAAAGCAATACAAGAGGCTATATCTTCCGATTCGCCAATGAGGTAATCAGCATCGTATTTATGAAAAACATCGCGTATGTCAGGAGGTAGAATAGATTGAACTTTACTTGTCATTACAAGTCCCGGAGCGATTCCATTACAACGAATACCATACTTGGCATATTGAGTAGCAATATACTTGGTTAGACTTTTAACTCCAGCTTTAGAAGCGCCGAAAAAAGTGTATTGTAAATCTGCAATATCACTTCCCACACTTGAAATATTGATAATATTTCCTTTTCCAACTTTGATCATTGATGGCAGAACTAATTTCACCAGATAGATCATGCTTCTTAAATTAGTATGGAATACTTTATCAAAATAAGCAATATCAAGATTCAGTATATCCACATCTTTCAAGCTGTCAGTTATGCCAACATTATTCACTAAAATATCAATACGTCCGTATTCGTTTAAGGCAAACTTAACAAGCTCATCACAGCTTTTCAAGGATTCTGCATCAAAATTAAAAGCTTTCGCTTCAAAACCTTCGGTGGCTAATGCAATAGAAAAAGTCTTTGCTTTTTTGAAATTATGGTCTGCTATAATAACCTTAGCCCCTTCACGGGCAAATCTCTCGACTGCTGACCGGCCAATACCATTTGCAGCACCCGTAACGAGAACGACCTTATTAAAAAACCTCTTAAATTCAGTCATAGTCTATTTAATCTTAAGTCTATTTTTATCTCACACAATTAAAACAAAAGTAATCGAAATAAGTTTATTTTAGATGAGTTTAAGTTATTTTTTTAACTATAAAATAAAAAAACACCATTATTAATCGAAACAACAGCTTAAGAAAAGCACCATATAAATCTACAGTGCAATCAATTAAAGTGATATACAAACTATACAAAAGAGTAAATACAAAAAACAAGGTCTTACATATTGAGCATTTTTTCACATACCAGATTCAAAAAGAATATCTACAAAATAAAGATATATTGCGCTATAATGTTTATGACTTATATCATAATTCATCATAAATTAAACTCTTCACTGAGTCTGAAATTATTACTTCAAATACCTTGTTTTACTTCTAATGGCATAAAATCGAGTAGGTAGGGGGATTACTCCCCCGCCCTCTCACACCACCGTGCATGCTCTCGCACACGGCGGTTTCTTTTAACTGTTTAACCTTGCGCGATTTAATGTGAGATTATACAACCCTTCCTCTTCAAACCATTTA
>JBOFDD010000049.1:0-5298 GCA_051646645.1 Bacteroidales bacterium
CTGTCTTTTCATATTTTACAATATCAAAATTATCCATTAAAATCTCTGGAAGTATATCGCGTAGAATATTGTCTGCTTTCATGGTGTAAAGATAACACTAAAAAAACACTGCACCAACCGGATTTATCCGCTGATCCGGATTTATCCGCTGATCCGTTTTGTTTAATATTTACAAGCAGAGAGGGGTATAAAACATAAAAAAGGAACACGTTAGTGTTCCTTTTTTATCAAGAGTGGGCCCAATAGGATTCGAACCTATGACCCCCTGCTTGTAAGGCAGGTGCTCTGAACCAGCTGAGCTATGAGCCCTTGATGTTTGTTTTTTTCGTGGGTCCAATAGGATTCGAACCTATGACCCCCTGCTTGTAAGGCAGGTGCTCTGAACCAGCTGAGCTATGAACCCGAAAATTTAATATTTAGAGTGGGCCCAATAGGATTCGAACCTATGACCCCCTGCTTTTAAGGCAGGTGCTCTGAACCAGCTGAGCTATGAGCCCTAAATATTGTTTGAGAAGTGTTGCTTTTTTTGAAAGAGTATTTAGAGTGGGCCCAATAGGATTCGAACCTATGACCCCCTGCTTGTAAGGCAGGTGCTCTGAACCAGCTGAGCTATGAGCCCTAAATATTCGTTTGAAAAGCGTGTTTTGTTTCTCAAATGCGTTGCAAAGATATGGCTCTTTTTTGAAACCTCCAAATTTTAGCAATACTTTTTTTTGTGCATTGAATACGAAACCCTATTAACTTGTTTAGTGGTAGGGGAGTAGTTGTGCGATTTTTTTCTTAATACAATTGCAAGTCTACGCTTTCGGGGGCATATCTTTCGAGCAAAGCAGAAAACTGATCCGGCTTAATGTCGAGTGCAGAAAGTGTAAATTCAGTCATTCCGCGGTTTTCATCGCGATAAAAAATGCGGAAATGATAGGAGTAGGGGGTGAGATCCGATGCATATTCGACGCGAAGAGATTCTATTTTATCCCAGCTCATACCTCCCCAACCCCGAAAATCGATTCCCTTATCATTGATCCGGATAACTGCTTTTGAGACAGTGCTACGACTCCAGTCCCACAGATAGAGACCGAGAAATACGAGGAAGAATAGTAGTCCCTGGCGGATTCGTCCGGTAATGAATCGGGTTGCCGCAAAGAAAAGGATGAGATAGTTAAAGAATCCGACCACACCGTTACGCGCCAGTTTACGCTGGTGTATGGTGGTGCCGTGAAAACGTTTGCCGGTAGTGTATTTATTTAATTCGCTCATTTTTGTGTTTAATGTGTTTTGATTGGATCAACTCTTTTAGTTCGGGCAAGAGTTGCTCAAACAGAGTTGTAAGCTCTTTGTTATTACGGCTCAGATAATGCATTGTCTGATCAATATCAATATCCAGACCTCTGTAATGCTTCATAATTTCGAGAGATTGACGTATGCCCGACTCCGTTTTGTATTTGCCCAGTCTGTCTGACGCAACAAAATGCCATACAAAACGCTGAAACCGTACCGGTAGTCTGGTGTAATTGAAAATAGCGTATGCATAGAACCGGATAGAAAAAAGGAATAACGACTTTCCGGTATATGCTTTGAAGCCCGATGCGAGGATATGATCCAGAAAAATATCCAGTACAACGGGACTGTATTTTCCTGTGACGGGACGCATTTGCTGTAGCTGACCAATGATCAGCGGGTGTGTGTCAATGAAATGATCTATAGCCCGGTGTGTGGCTATGCCTGCTGCAATTTCGGGGCTGTACTGCGTATAGCTTTTCCCTTTTACCGCATCAGCAATGAATCCGCCCAGTTGTTTGGGCAGCTTCTCACCTGAAAGATAAATATGGGCTAAATAGTTCATTTGTTATTATTTCTACGCAAATATATAAAATCCTGCCGGTTTAGGAAGTTGTGTCAGCATGTATGCAGCAGAATCGGGGCAGACTCAGGGTATAGCTTATAAATAGAATTTGGCCTAAACAAACCGCTCACCTTATACGTTTTTCAGAAACGAAATAATTGTTATGAGAAAATATATAGTGTTGATATTAACAATGATAAGCTTTGTTGCTTTAGCAAAGAATAACAGACCTGAGGCTGACACAACGGGCTTTAGGCTATCACCTGAGGCTTATTATCGTTTGCATCCGATTCCTAAACGACCATGGGCGGCTGCTGCCGAGGTTTTCGGGGTGGATATGATTTCGTGGGGCGTGTCGAAGTTTGCAGCAAAGAAACCTTTTGCAGATATCAGTCTGGCTACAATGAAGCGGAATATGGATACAGGTTTTATCTGGGATGTGGATGAGTTTCCGACTAATCTGGTGGCTCATCCGTATCAGGGAGGTTTGTCCTTTGCGGCGGGCAGAGCCTGGGGATTGACCTATCTCGAATCTCTGCCTTATTCGTTTGCCGGTAGTTTTTTGTGGGAGATGTTTCTGGAATGTGAGCCTGCATCAATCAATGATCTTATTTCGACTTCGATAGGGGGGATGGCTTACGGAGAAGTTATGCATCGCGTTAGTTCGCAAGTGCTTAATAACAGGGCTAAAGGAGCAAATCGTGTTGTGCGGGAGCTGGGGGCTTTTCTGATAGATCCTACCCGGGGTGTGCAACGTCTTGTTACGGGAGAAATGTGGAAGCAGGGCTATCCGTATGCTGATGCAACGGCAGGAACAGATGCTGTTTTGTCGTTAAGGGCAGGATACAGGTTGTTTATGAATAATGGAATCGGATCGCGATATGATCAGAATGCTTATGTGGGTTTACACTATGAATACAACAATCCTTATGAAGTGAGCGGCAGAACTCCTTTTGAGTATTTTATGCATGATGCCGATTTTAATCTTGGAAACAGACAAGCTTTTTTGGGAGATATCCGGATCTCCGGATTGCTTTTCGGAGAAACTTTCAGCGGAATCACGTATCAGTCTCTTCTTGGGGTGTTTCAACAATATGGGTTTCATGATTCGAAAGTCATATCAAAAGTTGGTAATCCGGAATCGGAGGTGCCATACCGCATTTCGGAAACCGCAGCATTTGGTGCCGGAGGTTTCTGGAAAAAAGATATCGTGAGAAATCTTAGTGTAGAAGGTCGGGCGTTTATTACCGGAATAATGCTGGGCGGGTATTATTCGGACTATTACCGCTTTGGGAAACGGGATTATAATTTCGGGAGCGGATTTAGTTTTCGGAGCTCTTTGCAGGTCTTGCTTGGTAGTCGTCTTTCTCTAACGGGAGAAACAGAGGGATATAAACTTTATACCTTATCCGGATATCGGGGTAGAAATAATGATCAGATTGATGCTCTTTATCTCAATGCGCAAGGAGATCCGGGGAGCGGATTTGTTCTGATCAGCCAGTTAGATGCAAAGGTGCGGCTGTATGATCAGATAAGGCTTGGAGTAAAGATGGACTGGTTTTACAGAAAAAACCGCTACAGAGGGCTGCCTGAAGATATGAAATCAGTGACAAAATACAGAAGCAATGATATCCGGTTTTATCTGGAGTATACATTTTAAAAAAAGCGGGAGATAACTCATCTCCCGCTTGCCAATTTACCCATGAAAAAACCAACTAAATTGCTTAAATTAACCTATTCTATCCCTAAATCTAAAATCATTGTAATCTTTATATTTTAACCGGATTTCCCGGATATGATTCTTGATCGCCTCAAGAGTCATATCCGTTTTTTTTCTCCGGTTTCGGTTGGTCACAAATAAAGCAGACTAACCTTGTTTGATGATGTAAGTGTTGAGCAGTCGGATAAAAGGATCTGCTTTCGTTGTAATAATTTTTGTCAGTTTCTAATAAGACGTTTAATAAGAGCGGGAACCGACAAAAAAAGTAAATTTTTTACTCGATTAGCATGAAAATCTTTTTTTTGCAGATAAGAACAGAGTATTTCTGAGCAATTTGGATTATTTTTGTCACTAATGGAAATTAAAATACAATAGTGACGTTATGAACCATACTGAAAAAGCAGAAAAGTATAAAGTTTTATTTGTTTGTTTAGGTAATATTTGCCGTTCGCCTACAGCTGAAGGTGTAATGGAAAGGCTGGTTCGTGATGCTCATTTAGAAAACCGTATAGAAATCGATTCGGCAGGAACTTATGGCGGTCATGCTGGAGAATTGCCCGATTCGCGCATGCGTCAGCACGCTTCGCGCAGAGGGTATAATCTTACAAGCCGTTCACGTCAGGTGCATGTGTCAGACTTTGAAGAGTTTGATCTGATTGTGGCTATGGATGACCGGAATTATCAGAACCTGAGAGATCTGGCTCCCGATTTGGAGTCGCAGGCTAAAGTCCGCAGGATGGTGGAATATGGCAAACAAACTACGTATGATTATATACCTGACCCGTATTACGGCGGAGCGGATGGCTTTGAGCTTGTCCTTGATCTGCTGGAAGATACGTGTGACGGATTATTGAACGATATAAAAACCAGAATATTATGATGAAAGTACAGATTATAAATAAATCAAAACACGAGTTACCTGAATATGCTACAGCACATGCTGCCGGTATGGATATCCGTGCGAATCTGAGTGAAGCGGTAACTCTTAATCCGCTTGAACGTACGTTGATACCGACAGGTTTGTTTCTTGAACTTCCTGTAGGATTTGAGGCTCAGATCAGACCAAGAAGCGGACTAGCATTGAAAAAAGGAATTACGGTTTTGAATTCTCCGGGTACGATTGATGCCGATTATCGGGGCGAAGTGGGTATTATTCTGATAAACTTATCAAATGAGCCTTTCGTTATTGAAGACGGTGAACGCATCTGCCAGATGGTTATTGCTGCGCATGAGCAGGTTGAATGGGTTGAGGTAGAGGAACTGGGTTCGACAGATCGTGGTGACGGAGGTTTTGGTCATACCGGTAAAAAGTAAGCGAATTGTTTTTAATGCGTTCAACCTTTAAATGAAGTCTATGAAGAAAATACATATCTGTTTATTGCTGATGATCTCAGGTGCAGGACTGGTGATGAGTTGCTCTACTTTTAGAAAGACTCCGGCGGATAAGCCTGTCAGTGTTTCGTATGCCCAATATTTGTCGGAAAGTGATCAGCGTAAAGCGGATTATTATTTCGAAGAAGGATTGCGCTTTAAAGCCATTAATCAGCACGATGCTGCATTTGATGCTTTTTCACGTGCAGCTGCAATAGATACTGTAAACGCTTCATCGCTTTATGCGCTTTCAAACTATTACCTGAGTTTGAGAAATCCGATAAAGGCATTGAACTTATTGCAGAAAGCAATTCTGATCGAACCGGATAATTACTGGTATCTCTATGCCGTAGCAAATCTCGCT
>JBOFDD010000050.1:0-6290 GCA_051646645.1 Bacteroidales bacterium
CTTCAATCTCTGCTGCCAAACCAAAGATTGCGGATTATCCATTTACGACTCTCGAACCTAATCTGGGTATTGTTCGCTACCGCGATAATAAATCGTTTGTAGTGGCTGATATTCCGGGTATCATTGAAGGTGCCGCTGAAGGTCGTGGTTTGGGATTGCGATTCCTTCGTCACATTGAGCGTAACTCGGTACTTTTGTTTATGGTACCTGCAGATGCTGATGATATCGCAGCTGAATATAATATCCTTTTAAGCGAGCTTGAGCAATTTAACCCTGAATTGCTGGATAAGCAACGTATTCTGGCTATTACTAAGAGTGATATGCTTGATGAAGAGCTTATTGCTGAAATGCGTGAGCATTTGCCTGAAGGAGTGCAGTGTATTTTTATCTCTTCTATTACAGGAATGGGAATCACTGAGCTTAAGGATATGCTATGGATTGAGCTTAACAAGGAAATTGGTAAAGATATTAAACTAACCCATCGTAATCTTGATGTTGCACATCGTCATGATGATGACTTCGAGGAGGAAGATTTCGAATACGATCTTGATGACCTTGAAGAAGACGATGAGTATGAATGGGAAGATTAATGATGGTTACTTTAGATAATCAGAATAAAAGAATGTTGCAGTATGAGTCACTCTCATACTGTGACATTTTTCATTTTGTGACTACGCGTAACGGCGGATTTAGTAAGGGAAATTATGCCTCTTTTAATTTGTCGCCTTTTTCGGGCGATAATCTGTCTGATGTTGAACGAAACAGAGAGATTCTTTACGGTTATATGGAAGGTGAACTTGTGCTCCCTTATCAGACGCACGAGGATAAGGTCTGTATTCTGGATGAATCGTGGTTAACGATGAACGAAGAGGCAAAGCGACTAAAGCTTCATGGTGTTGATGCGCTTGTGACTTCTCTGCCGTCCCTTTGTATAGGTGTTTCAACAGCCGATTGTGTACCTGTCCTTTTTTATGATCCGACCCGAAAAGTTGTTGGTGCTGCTCATGCAGGCTGGAGAGGTACCGTTAAGCATATAGCTTCTAAGGTTATTGAAGTAATGATTGGACTGGGGTGTAATCCGGTTAATATAAAAGTAACTATAGGGCCTTCTATTTCGCAGAAGCATTTTGAGGTAGGAGATGAGGTTGTCGAAGCATTTCGTTCTGCCGGATTCGAGGATTCGAAAATTTTAGTACGCAATAGATTGTCAGGTAAAGCTCATATTGATTTATGGGAGGCAAACCGGATTGACTTAATGAATTCGGGTGTTCTTTCCGGTAATATTGAAATAGCCGGAATCTGTACGGTGGAACATAATAAAGAGTTTTTCTCTGCCCGTACGCTAGGAATCAAATCCGGTCGTATTGTTTCAGGGATTATGATAAAACTCCGGGATGTTCATAAATAGATTAAGAACACCTTTTAGAGAACTGGATATAAGAAGAGGGATGATTTTTATTAAAAATCATCCCTCTTCTTATATAGGTAACGCTATAAACGCGATTTGTGTTATTGATTCTTTAGATAAATCATCATAGCTATTCCATCTTCCGGATCATCCAGGTTCTCATATACCTCCTTGAGTTTTCCATTTATTTCTCCTTTTTCATATTTCTCTGCCAATATATTTCCTGGTAAAAATCTTATGCCAAAGCCACAATATTTGTTCGTTGGAGTTTCTTTATAATTAATTATTTCAGGATTTAAATGTATGTTTCCGCTTTCATCAAAAGTGATATCCGGGAATGTTATGTTTAGTTTGACGAACTCCTTTTTCTTTTTGTCGTACATAAACGAAGTCTCCTTAAATCCGGTCATACTTTTTACATCAAATGCTTTATCCTGCACAACAAAATAAGTACGCTTATCTGTGTTTAGAAACCCATGAACTACTTTAGGGATTTCTTGTTCTGAGACTTTAGGCTGACGAACAAATACCGGAGTCATCTCTTTGTGTTTATTCATGACATAAACCGTATCGGAGGAGTAATCAGTGAGTTGAATGTTATCTCCTTTGGGGAATATTGAATTCTTAGGTATCATTCTTTTCGAAATGAAGTTTGGTGATTGTTCTGTTGTAACAGTAAGTTCAATCTTCTTTTCATAAGGGATATGTATATCCTCAATGTCACCTGTTGTTTTATGAACTATATAGAACTCATTCCCACCCGGATCGTCCTGATAGCAAATTAAATAGTTTTCCGACAGACTTGCCAGATCAATCGTATATTCTTTGTTCTTTAGATCATATGTCTGTTTTAGATTTCCGTATTTGTCATATACATTTATCTTTTTCTTGTAGGTCGTTACATAAAGATCATCGTTATCCTCATCATATTTAGCTATTAAAACCCTGTCATATTCGTCAGGTCCGCTTCCTCTCTTATTAATAATATGAGAGGGTTCACCCTTTTTGTTGAAGAACGTAATATCACCATTGTTGTTTGTTAATGTTATTATGTAATTTTTTGAATGGTCCAGTATTCGGTTATAATAGAAGCTATCCATCGATAGTAAAGGTATATATTCAATATCCGCAATATCAGTAAGCAAGATATCTTTTGAATTATAGTTTCCTTCGATGTCAAAAACTAATAATCCGGAAGATTTTTCATTTTCTGTTGGTGCGCAAGCACTCAGGGCTAAAGATATTATACAAAGTATACAATGTTTTTTTAATATGCTTATCATGTTGATTATTTAAGAGTTGATAGTTTGTTGCAAATATATCTTAACTTTATAGTTTCTCCAAGTTATAATATGCTAATTGTTTGCGAATAATTAGCGGATATAAAAAAGCGGAGCTGACCAGGATGTCAGTCTCCGCTTTTTATTGAGAACAGAAAATGTAAGTTTTTTATCCTTTAGAAATAGTACCCCAGATTGAAGAATAATGTAACACGTTTAGTCACATTTGCATAATCAATTTCACCGCTTACCGGTCCGATAGGTGTATTGTAACTGTATTTTGCCCCAATAAACCAGATATTACTTCCATGATCGATTTTATGCAGTTGTTCGCTTTCTCTGCCGTATCCACCTAACAGATAGGTGTAATGGTTTTTACCAAAACGGTATCTTAAGTTTAGTTTTGCCAGAAGTAAGGAGTTATCAAATATCTGAACATTTCGAACACCCGGAATCGCAATTTGCTGTTCCAGATATCTGCTGTCCAGGTGTCCACCTCCGTAGTTCTGATAAATAGGAGATACGTCGTTGCCGAAGTGGATTCGTCCCTGCAGTGATGGTATAATCGTAAATCGTTGACTAACAGAGAAAGGTAATTCTACGTCATAGCTTAATGAGGCGAAAGGTGCATCATTTTTGTAGGACACAAAATTATCGGTATACATCATTGCTTTAAAGTGAGCTTTAACACCCTTAGTGGGGTAATAAAGATTGTCAAGCGAATTTGCAGTCATGGATACAAAATAGTTAAAGAACGACTGAGGAGATACGTGTAAAGGTGTAGCTTCAGGGTTATATAAATATTTAGAATATCCAAAATGTTCCCACATGATCCCTGCGTTAAACTCCCAGTTGTCTAAAAGAGCACCGAACTTTACGACACCGTTCTGCCAGAGATAGCTAATATTTTCAATTTTATGTTTTCCAGAAAACAGAGAATAATCCGAATAACCTATATTATATCCTAATCCGATATTACTCCAATAGCTTGGACGCCATTCATAAAGTAGGTTCAGATAAGGGTTGCTGCTCAAACGTGCAGTTGCCGAAAATTTAGAGCCACGGAAGAAATCTTCATAAACAGTCGTATTCAAAAGCAAAGCAGCAAGACTCTCGGTGTCAAAACGGACTCCGATATTAATATGATTCAGCGGTTCCTCTACGAGGTTAAATATCAGATTATACGGACCTTTATCTTTCCCAAGCAGTTTATATGTTACCGATGAAAAAACCTCCATGCCATCCAGCGTGGCAATAGCATTGTTAATATCATCAACAGTAGTAAAACTGTGATCTTCGAGGTTTATCTGTTTTCGCAAAAATTTATCCAGCTTTTCTGAAACACCGTTGATGTGAATAGATTCTACAAACAGTGTATCTTTAGGTGTGATGTATTTAGCATGTTTGAGTTCTTCTTGTTTTTTGAAGATGGTATCTCCGTATATTTCTTTTTTAATCTCCATCAGCTTATCCCAGTGCTGGCGGGCGCATTGTTCTCCATAGGTGTACATCGAGTCCATGGCTGCTTTATTAAAGTCCATGGTGCCATATCCTTTGAAGTCTGGGTTCATGTAAAGATCCAACCCTTTCAGGTTTTTTTTATACTCCTCTTTACCTGTTATATCAACCAGTTTGTTGATTAGTCCTTCCATTGTCTGCAGTTGATTAACGGGTACCGGACCTGTAGACAGGTCTATCCCTATAAGAATATCAGCTCCCATGTCTCTAACCACATTCGTAGGGAAGTTGTTGAGTACACCTCCATCTACAAGAACCATACTGTCCATTTTTACAGGCATAAAAAAACCGGGGATAGACATGCTTGACCGCATTGATAAAGGCAGATCACCTTTATTGAGTACTACATAGTTTTCGGAAACCAGATTAGTAGCCACGCAATTAAAAGGAATTGGGAGGCTGTCAAAGGAGTGTGTGTCATGATAACCCACAGTTAATCCTGAGAATAAGTTGAGAATGTTCTGTCCGTTAACTATACCGGCTGGGATCGTAATTTTCTTTTCTTTTGAATAGGGGATGCTGAGGACATATTTGCCTTCAATATCACGAGCTCTGAAAGTGCGGCTTGTCTGAGGATTGTTGTTACTTAGCAGGAATGCCCAGTCCAGATTGTTAACCAGACTATCCATTGCTTCAGAGTCGTATCCAATGGAATACAGAGCTCCGACAATGGCACCGATACTGGTACCGCCGATATAATCAATCGGGATTTCTGCTTCTTCTAGTACTTTTAATACACCAATATGAGCGGCACCCTTGGCGCCACCTCCACCCAATATTAAACCAACTTTTTTTCGTTCAGCGTTTGCAGTTAAGGTTAAGAGGGTGAAAGCAAGAATAAAAAACTTTCGCATGTTCTATTTGTCTTAAAGAATATTCAGAATGTATCTGTTTTTACAACAAGTAAGAATCAATTCTGTTCGGATAAATATTCTCTAAGATTGAAAAAAAGAGGATTGAATCCGGAGATCCAATCCTTAAATAATTTATTTATGAAGTTCGTTTAAGAGTTTAACCAGTGTTTTCCCTACAGATTTTGCCGACTGAGGGTTTTGTCCTGTAATCAGACGCTCGTCTATCTGGACGTTATCACTCCAGTTGGGCTTCATTACAAATATACCTCCACGTAGCATCATCTCAGATTGAAGAAGGAATGGAACGTCATATACCTTCCTGATTTCTAATTCCTCTTTATCTGTAAACCCTGTTACCTTCCTATCTTTTAACAGATATGAGCCATCCCATAGTTTAACGTTTAATAATCCGGAAGGGCCATGACAAACCGCTGAAACAATTTTACCGGCATCATAAAAATCAGCAGCCATCTGAGTCAGTGCAAGATTATCCGGAAGGTCAAAGCAGGCACCATGTCCACCTACAAAATGGATAGCGGAATAGTCGCTGATATTAATCTCTTCGGGTTTAAATGTATGCTCTGTCTTTTGTTTTACATCCGGATCATTCATAAATTCAAGATTTACAGGGTCATCCTTGTCTATGCCTGTAACAGGAGGATTGCCTCCTGAAGGGCTAACGAATTCAACACTGTATCCGGCACTCTTCAGCTCTTTCCAGGGATGGGATGCCTCACTCATCCACCAACCGGTTTTCTCTCCGGTTTTGCCAAATTCAGCATGCGAAGACAGTACAAAAAGAACGGGCTTTTTCATATTTAATAAATGTTTAATTGATAATAGTATATATAGTACTTAAAACAAATAATTATGGAGTAGGTTTGCTCATTTATGCTCGTTTGAAGCAAGATGAAGTTCGTGGGGCAAGACGAAATCATCCGAATATTCAGATTGATAGTCGTTTTGTTTAGCTTTAGAATTATGTTCCACTTGATTATTTTCGTTAAAAATCGGGTAGTTAGCGCAATATGGGTTATCTTTGCCCTTGATCAAAGAGAGATAATAAAGATGGAGCTATTTGAGAATATCAAGATGATTGCTTCAGATATGGATGGCACACTCCTGGATTCGAATCACGAATGGAGTCCCTCTTTTCTGTCTGAGCTAAAGAAACTGACCGATAAAGGTATTTTATTTGTTGCGGCAAGTGGTCGACAGTACTATAATATA
>JBOFDD010000051.1:0-3453 GCA_051646645.1 Bacteroidales bacterium
TTCCTATTTTTGTCCTGTATTTTCAACTATTTACTAATGACAAATCAATACGAGATAATTATGTTAGGCACAGGCAATGCCGTAGTTACAAAATGCTACAACACATGCTTTGCCTTTCGTAACAACAATGAATACATGCTTGTCGATGCTGGAGGCGGAAACGGCATTCTGAATCAGCTTGAAAAAGCTGAAATACCCGTTAAACAGATTAACTCTCTTTTTGTTACACATGCACATACAGATCATATTCTAGGTGCAATATGGATAATTCGCGTTATCGGACAAGCCATCCAAAAAGGTGACTACACAGGAACTTTCAATATCTATGGCCACGATAAGGCAATCGAAGTAATCAATTGGATCTGCCGGATGACTCTCCCTAAAAAAATAGTGTCCCATTTTGGCAAACAGATTATGCTGAATGAAGTAAAAGATGGCGACATCTTTCAGGCAAACGACATCCGGTTTCAATGCTTTGATGTTCAGTCATCCAAAGAAAAACAATTTGGATTTACGGCTCTTCTCCCCGATGGTCCTAAAGTTGCTTGTCTCGGTGACGAGCCTTTTAATGAAGCCAACCGTTCAGTTATTGAGGGATCTGAATGGCTCATGTGCGAAGCCTTTTGCCTCTATCGCGATCGTGACATTTTCAAACCCTATGAAAAGCACCACAGCACGGCTCTTGATGCAGGTAAATTGGCCGGTAAACTTCAAGTAAAGAACCTTTTGCTTTTCCATACAGAAGATAAAACAATCGAAACGCGCAAGGTTGAATATACACGGGAAGCTGCCCTTAATTTTTCCGGCACAATCTATGTCCCTGATGATTTAGAACAAATCATTCTAAGATAATATATTATAAGCTGAGAATAAAAAAAGACGTAACACACTCTTTTACAGAGCGCATTACGTCTTTAATATTTTATCAGTCCCCTATCTCTTTATAGCAAGAAGATACTGTTCATCCACATAAGTATAAATCGCTTTTGTTCTTTCAGATAGAAGCGATTTTAAATTACAATCAAAGCCATCTGTTATATTAACTATTAAATCTGCCAGCCGTTCCATTGAGGCATCACTCATAGTATGATTACTCTTCAGAACAGAGACAATTGATTCCGGGGATACTGACACAAACTTTTCAATATCCATTCCGGTAAATGAATTAACGCAAGTATCCACTCTCTCCTGATTCAATTTATCTTTACACTTTACCTTATGCAACAGCATCTCCTTAAATAAAGAATCTAATTTCTTATCAAAATCTGAACGGTTTTCCGGTATGTTATTTTCACGTATCATAATCAAAGCCATATAAATTAAAACATATTGCAACAAATATATTATTTTTTGCATTACAACCATCAATTTGAAAAAAAATAATCACCATAAATTACAAATAGCATACAACCTCAAACACTTACTCACGTCGAATTTCTGTTTTTTGAACTTCATAAAACAACTTTTTGCTGAGTGATGTGCGTTCTCAGTGAAAATTACTATCTTCGCAGCCTGATGAAGGAAAGTAAAAAATTTCGATTATTATGAATATATCTTATAACTGGCTAAAGGATTATTTAAACCTGCCTCTTACTCCTGACGAAACAGCTGCAGCGCTGACTTCTATCGGATTAGAAACAGGAGGCGTTGAGGAAGTTCAAACAATCAAAGGTGGACTTGAAGGTCTTGTGATTGGACACGTCCTTACTTGCGAAGATCATCCCAACTCAGATCATTTACATATTACAACAGTTGATCTTGGAGGTGAAGCTCCGGTACAGATCGTTTGCGGTGCTGCCAATGTAGCTGCCGGACAGAAAGTAGTTGTAGCTACCGTAGGAACAATTTTGTACGATGGCGACAGCTCATTTACTATAAAACGTTCAAAAATCCGCGGAGTTGAATCTTTAGGAATGATTTGTGCTGAAGATGAAATCGGAATCGGACATAGCCACGAAGGAATCATCGTACTACCGGAAGATGCAGTTGCTGGTACTCCTGCCAAAGAATACTATAACATTAAAAGCGACTACGTTCTTGAAGTTGATATCACACCGAACCGTGTAGATGCAGCTTCTCATTTCGGTGTTGCACGCGATCTTGCTGCATACCTGAAACGCAACGGATACGATGTAACACTTACACAACCATCTATTGAAGCATTTGCCAAACAACAGGATGGCGGAGCTGTAGAAGTTGAAGTACTTAACACTGAAGCTTGTCCGCGCTATTCTGGCGTTACCATCTCAGGCGTTAAAGTTACAGAAAGCCCAGAATGGTTGCAAAACAGACTAAAACTTATCGGATTACGTCCGATCAACAATATCGTTGACATCACCAACTTCATCCTTCACGAAACCGGACATCCTTTACATGCTTTCGATAAAGCTCAGATCAAAGGAGGTAAGGTAATTGTTAAAACATTACCGGAAGGAACAAAATTCATTACGCTTGACGAAGTTGAAAGAACACTTAATGCGGCTGACCTAATGATTTGTAACGAATCAGAAGGTATGTGTATTGCCGGTGTATTCGGAGGTCTTCACTCAGGCGTAACAGAAGAGACTACAGACATTTTCCTTGAAAGTGCTTACTTCGATCCTACATGGGTTCGTAAATGTGCGCGCCGTCACGGATTAAACACCGATTCTTCTTTCCGTTTCGAACGTGGATGCGATCCAAATGACACCATCTATGTACTGAAACGTGCAGCTCTTATGATTCAGGAAATTGCAGGTGGAAAAATCACAGGCGATATCGTTGATATCTATCCTGCTCCGATTGCCAATTTCAAAGTAGATCTTTCTCTGAGCAAAGTAAATACGCTGATCGGACAAGATATTCCTGAAGAAACAGTTTTCGCTATTCTCGAAAGTCTTGATATTAAAATAACAGGCGAATCAGGTGGTATTCTTCACCTTGAAATCCCTACATACCGCGTAGATGTTCAGCGCGACGTAGACGTTATTGAAGATATTCTTCGTATCTACGGATACAACAATATCGAAATGACAGATAAAGTTAACGCTACACTTTCTTACAAGACTCCGACAGACGAAAGCCATCAGCTTCAGAATCTTGTTGCAGAGCAACTTACAGGATGTGGATTCAACGAGATTATGAACAACTCGCTGACTAAGCAAGCTTACTACACAGATCTTACTACCTATCCGGAAGCAAACTGCGTTAAGCTGCTTAATCCGTTAAGTGCAGACCTGAACGTAATGCGTCAGACTCTTCTTTTCGGAGGGCTTGATTCAATTGCATACAACCGCAACCGTCGTAACGGCGATATCATGTTCTACGAATTCGGAAACTGCTACAGCTTCCACGCTGAAAATGCGAAAGAAGACAAAGGACTTAGCCCTTACAGCGAACGCTCAATGCTTGGCATCTGGCTTTCAGGAAACAAAGTTGTTGACAGCTGGGCGCACACAAACGAAAAAACATCGG
>JBOFDD010000052.1:0-8341 GCA_051646645.1 Bacteroidales bacterium
AGAAGCAGTTTGGATTTTTTTGAATTTCAAACTGCGTATCTTAATTAGCCGGGAATTGAAAAAGAAAGAACCAGATGAGAAAGAATTTTTTGTTAGTGGGTACGGTTTTAGCCTTAAGTACTCAAGGATTTGCACAATCCTTTACAGAATGGAAAGATCAGAATGTTAATGCGGTAAACCGCTTAACGATGCATTCCAATTATTTTGCCTATGAATCTGCAGATGCAGCTTTGAAGGGCGAACGAAAAGCTTCGGATAATTATATGTCATTAAACGGTAACTGGAAGTTTAACTGGGTGAAAGATGCAGATATGCGTCCGACAGACTTCTTTCAGCAGAATTTTAATGATAAAGGGTGGGGTGAAATGCCTGTTCCCGGAATGTGGGAATTAAATGGTTATGGCGATCCCCTATATGTAAATGTCGGATATGCATGGCGCGAGGATTTTAAAAATAAACCGCCTTATGTACCTGTGAAAAATAACCACGTCGGCTCTTACCGTCGTACAATTACTCTACCGGTCGACTGGACCCGGAAACAAGTTATCGCTCATTTCGGATCGGTAACCTCTAATATGTATTTATGGGTAAACGGCAAATATGTCGGATACAGCGAAGATAGTAAGCTTGATGCAGAATTTGATCTGACCCGCTTTTTGAAGCCGGGTGAAAATGTTATTGCTTTTCAGACTTTCCGCTGGTGTGATGGCACATACCTCGAAGATCAGGATTTCTGGCGTTTGAGTGGTGTTGCCCGCGATTGCTATTTATATACCCGCGACAGATCAGTTGCTGTTTCGGATATTCATGTGACTCCGGTTCTGGATCAGGAATATAAGGATGCAGATCTGAAAGTTGAACTCGACATGAAAGGGAAAGCAAACGTAAGCCTGCAACTTCTTGATCAGAGCGGAAAAGAAATCGCTTCATTAAATGATGAGATTTCGGGAAAGAAAACACTGAATCTGAAGGTTGAGAATCCGGAGAAATGGAGTGCCGAATCTCCTTACCTATATACGTTGATAACAACAGTGAAATCGGGAAATAAAGTCACTGAGACTATTCCGGTTAAAGTAGGATTCCGTAAAATAGAAATTATTGGGAATCAGTTGATGGTAAACGGGAACCCTGTACTTATTAAGGGAGTGAATCGTCATGAACTCGATCCGGATCATGGATATGTAGTTTCGCGCGAACGTATGATTCAGGATATCCGTATCATGAAAGAAAACAATATCAACGCTGTGCGTACCTGCCATTATCCGAATGACAATGCATGGTATGAACTGTGCGATGAATATGGATTGTATGTTGTTGCAGAAGCGAATGTAGAATCGCATGGTATGGGATATGGTCCGGAGTCACTGGCTAAGGATAAGAGTTTCCAGAAAGCGCACCTTGAACGTAATATGCGTAATGTTCAAAGAGGATATAACCACCCTTCGGTTATTGTGTGGTCTCTGGGAAATGAAGCCGGACACGGAGTTAACTTCGAGGCTGCTTACAAATGGATTAAGGGATACGACAAAACTCGCCCCGTACAGTATGAACAAGCGGAGAAGGGCGATGCAACAGATATTTTCTGTCCGATGTATTTCGATCACAAACAGAGTGAAGACTATGCAAAAGACAATGCGAAGAATGCTCAAAAGCCTTTGATTCAGTGTGAATACGCACATGCCATGGGTAACTCCTGCGGTGGATTCAAAGAGTATTGGGAACTGATCCGTAAGTATCCGAAATATCAGGGTGGTTTTATCTGGGATTTTGTAGATCAAAGTTTACGTAGCAAGAATTCAAAAGGACAGTGGATATTTAAGTACGGAGGTGATTATAATTCGTATGATGCGAGTGACAATAACTTCTGTAATAACGGACTTGTGAATCCGGACCGCGAACTTAATCCTCATATGGATGAAGTAAAATATTACTATCAGAATATATGGGCAACTCCACTTGATCTTGCAAAAGGAGAGATTGAGGTTCTTAATGAAAACTACTTCCGCGATTTGTCAGCCTATGTTCTGAAATGGTCTCTTGTTGCAGAAGGTAAGGTCGTTCAGACCGGTACGATTGATCAGTTGAATGCCGGAGCTCAGCAAAAAACGATTGTAAAATTGCCTTACGATCTTTCATTAGCTCCTGCGGGACAGGAATTGTTCCTGAACGTAGAGTTTAAACTTAAGAACAAGGAAGGTCTGCTCGAAGCAGGACATCCTGTTGCAAAAGCTCAAATGCAGATAGCTCCTTATTCTTTTTCGAATCTGACTTTGAATAATCGGGTGGAAAAGAATAAAGCGGTTGAAACTCCCGTTTTGTATAATGACAATACAAATCGTCTGCATGTCAAAGGTGCTAATTTCGATATTGAATTTGATAAATCGACCGGATATCTTTGCGGATATACCTGGAATAATCTTCCTCTTATGAGTGAAGGCGGACTGCTTACCCCGAACTTCTGGCGTGCCGGAACCGACAATGATTTTGGTGGTGATGTACAGAATAAATATAAAGTATGGCGCAATCCATCCATTAAGAAGAAATCAATGGATGCTAAGGTCGAAAATGGTCTAGTGGTTGTATCAGCTAAATATGATATGCCTGATGTAAATGCATCTCTTGATCTGACTTACGTGATCAACAATGAGGGCAAAATCAAAGTAACGCAGCGTATGAACGCCTCAAAAGGAGCGAATGTATCTGATATGTATCGTTTCGGAATGCAGATGCAGATGCCGGAAGATTTGAATTACAGCACCTTCTACGGACGCGGACCGGTAGAGAATTATGCCGATCGCAAGAATTCTGCATTTGTAGGTTTATATAATCTATCCTCAGAAGAGCAGGCTTATGCCTATATTCGTCCTCAGGAAACCGGATTGAAGAGCGATATTCGTTGGTGGATGCAGACAGATAAGCGCGGGAAAGGTCTTTCAATCATATCTGATTCACCATTCTATGCTTCAGCACTCAATTATTCGATTGAATCGCTGGACGACGGAGCTAAAAAAGATCAGCGTCATTTTGACGAAGTTGAGTCTGCTGATTATACGAATGTATGCATTGATAAAGCGCATACCGGTATCGGCGGTGTAACCAGCTGGGGGCGGAAAGCTCTGGCACTGGAGAAATACCGTGTTCCTTATGGCGATTATGAATTTTCGTTTATTCTTACTCCTGTTCAATAGGATTGTGATATAAATATAGAAAAAGAGGCTGTTCTGATTTTTTACAAAGGGCAGCCTCTTACTCTTTATAAAGACCCGGAAAGACTTAATTTGCATTTTATTGAAGAAACCATGCTAAAATCAATATTTGTGAAATTCAAATTGCAGTTTTAATACTTTTGAAATAAAAAACAGATACTTTAGATTTTAAATCAAAAAACCTGCTACTGAGGTCATCCTGACTTTTGGGCGTTAATAATGGTATGGTGGTCTTTTAGAAACTATTTGCTACGTTTCCAAAAGTCAAGATGACCTCATAATCCATAGTTGAAAAATATTTGGTGACAATGTCGAAAGAGAGAGTTGAAAAAGAGGATTTTGAAAATATGTTTAAGAAGTACTATCTGCGTCTTAAAACATATAGCCTGCGCTTCGTCAGAGACGAAAGTGTAGCGGAAGATATTGTTCAGGAATGTTTTATGAAGATCTGGTCAAACCGTGATCAGTTATCTGTTAATGCAATTTCCCCCTATTTGTATATGGCAATACGAAATGCTTGTTTAAACCACTTAAAACATGAAGCTGTACTTGAGATGAAAAGTCTCGATTCGCTTTGTTCGGCTAAAGGGAGCGAACATCTTTACGAGTATGACTTTTGTGAGAGCTATCATTTGCCATTGCTCAGCGAAGAGCTCGAAGAGCAGTTTCGCTTTGTTGTTGGGCAACTTCCACCTCGTTGCAAGGAAGTATTCTTACTTAGTCGCCTTGAGCGAAAAAAGAACAGAGAAATAGCAGAAATGCTTGATATTTCTCTTACAGCTGTCGAGAAACATATTGCAAAAGCGCTTCAGGCTTTTGCTCATCACTTTAAACATAATTATCCGATTGAGATATATGTATTGCTGTTTATGGTTCATTTAGCATCATAACCCGGTTTGATAAATATATTGCAGAAGAGAGTCCAATTAGGGCTCTCTTTTGTTTTTCACACCGTTAGGATAGTCATTAATAATAAAGAAAAACTGTCATATTGTCAAAATGCTAATCGCTGAGAATGAGCTGTAGCTTTCTCTGATTTTCTTCTGATCATATACGCTGTTCCTGATGTGTTTTGTAAGCTTCTGATAATCAATGCTCTAATTAGCCTGGTTTTAAAAACGTATATCTTTGCCGGCAAATACGTACTTCTACGCCGCGAAATACGGTTCTTTTGGGAAAATCAAACGTATTTCCGCGCGAGAACATACGTATGTTTTTTTGAAAACGAACGTATGAAAATATATTTTCGAACGTATGTTCTTGCGCGTTCGACCTTATGAATTTTTAGAGGCCCCCTTTTCTCTCAAAAAAGGGCTATTTGGGACGAAAAGTTCATTCTTTTTTCTGATCATTTTTGAATAGCAAAAAGAAAGTAGAAGCGCGGCATTTGAAGAATTGTGTCAGAAAAGAGACGAGTGGAAAGAGGTTGTGAGTTACCCCGTGTAATACTTAATTGCAGCATAAAATACATATATACTATTTCTGTCCCGGTAAAAGAGGAGATATGCCTCTACTTCCCTCATTGTCTTTCATCCCTGTCTTTTTATCTGTAATAGTTAAAATATGAAAAATATAAATCCGGTAGGTTGGGTAAATAAAAATAGAGTTGTCATAAATATAAAGGAATAAAAATAAGGATGGAAAAATATAAGTTTTTATCGTTTCAATATTTTGAAGGTAAGATAACAAAGGAGGATGAGAAGATGTTGCTGGATTTCATAGCATCATCGTCACAGAATAAAATGCTATTCAGAGATTGGGAAAATGAGTGGTATGCCTCTTTCAGTAGTGAGGAGACAGATATGGCGTGGCAGAAATTGGTGACACGTATTGACACTGATAAATCGAAAGAAACAATAAAGACACAGAAACGATGGTTGAGCGGTGGTTATAAATGGATGCGCATTGCGGCAGTTTTTGCCGGACTTATTCTTTTGAGTGTGGCGTATCTGTTGCATCGTAATGCTGAGTCTGAAGAATATGCATTTATTGTTGAAGCTCCTCTGGGAGAAAGAAGCCGTATGGTTTTACCTGATGGAACACTGATCTGGCTTAACTCCGGTTCGCATGTCGAATACAGTGCGGGATTCCGCAAAAATAATCGTACGATAAGACTTATCGGGGAAGCTTATTTTGAAGTGAAGAAGAATGAGGAGATTCCTTTTATCGTTCAGACCACGCATTGTAGTGTGAAAGTACTTGGAACAAAGTTTAATGTGTCGGCTTATCCGGATGATGATTTTACCGAAACGACTCTGATTGAGGGAGGAGTTGAGCTGACAAGTGATCTGAATGAACCGGTCAGAATGACTCCCGGAGAGCGAATTGTCTATGATCACAAAACCAACAGGATGCATAAAGAATATGTGACTGCCGAGAACTTTAGTTCATGGACATGCAGCCGTCTGGATTTCGAGCAAATAACGCTTAAAGATTTAATGAAAAAACTATCACGACGATATAACGTGAAAATCACGATTGCCTCAGAAGAGCTGGCAGAGAAGAAATTCTCCGGATCTCTGATAAACGGTGAAACACTGACAGAGGTATTATCAGCCATAAATCTGATTGTGCCGATTGAAATAACCCGTCAGGATGATGCAATTTATATACATGAATAAGAATCAAAAAAAACAACTAAATAATAACCCATAAAAACGAACCTAATTAAAGATCTATGAACAAACAAAACAGATGGCATAGAAAACTAATGCTTGCGATGGTTGTTGCTATGAGCCTTTCGGTAAATGCTCAGAAGCTGACCAGTCAGTATAAGAACGAGCCATTGAAATCTGTTTTCAAAAACATTGAACAGCAAACAGGTTATTCCATCATCTATAATTCGAATGATGTGAATCTTAACCGGAAAGTGACAGCCTCTTTCAAAGAAGCTTCGCTGGACGATGTTCTGAAAACGATTCTGGAATCAAATCTTTCGTTTCAGCTGCAAAACAAGATGATTGTGATTTCCCGCAAAGATAAGCAGGGGGTGAGTCAGCAGAGTAAAAAATCGCGCGTTGTCGGAAGAATCCTTGACGAGAAAGGCGAACCGATTATCGGAGCTAATGTCGTTGAGAAGGGAACTACCAACGGTGTAATCACTGATTTTGACGGTAACTTTTCTTTGACAGTACCATCAAACGGAACACTTGATGTGACTTATATCGGTTATGTGGCTCAGCAGGTTGGTGTAAATAACCGCGAAAACCTGAAGATCGTGATGCACGAGGATAGCAAACAGATTGATGAGGTTGTGGTGGTTGGTTACGGTACACAAAAGAAACCTAACCTGACCGGATCGGTTGCGATGGTCGGAGGTGATGATCTGTTGTCACGTCCTTCGTCAAGCGTGGGTACTGCCATTCAGGGGCTTTTGCCGGGTGTGACAGTATCAAACTATTCGGGACAGCCGGGGGCTTCAAGTGCCGATATCAAAATTCGTGGTATTGGTACAATCGGAAATGCTAATCCGCTTGTGCTGATTGACGGCGTTGAGGGAAACCTGAATATTCTTAATCCCGAAGATATTGAATCAATCTCTGTATTGAAAGATGCGGCATCATCGGCAATCTATGGTGCTCGTGGTGCAAACGGGGTAATCCTGGTTACAACCAAAAAGGTGAATGCAAACGACAATAACTCACCAACAATCAATTTTAGTGGTTATTTCGGACTTCAGACTCCGACACGTAAACCTAAAATGCTGAGCAGTGCTGAATATATGATTATGGAAGCAGAGGCTCAGACGAATGTAGGTCAGGCTCCGACGTTTAATGAAAACGATTTGCGTAAAGTTATTCTGGGTACAGATCCGAACTACTTTGCAAATACGAACTGGGTAGATGAGATTTACCGTAGTTCTGCCCCTCAGCAAAACTATGCATTGAACATCTCGGGATCGAATAAGAATGTAGGATATTATCTTTCATATAGTTACCTCGATCAGGAGGGATTGACTGTAGGTAACAGTACCGAGTCTAACCGTCACAATATTCGTATGAAACTGAATACGAAGGTTCTTGACCGTGTTTCTCTGGATGCGAATATGTCTTATACCGATCGTAACTATACTCAGCCATCCAGCGGATTTACAAGTGCTGGTGGAGCGATCTATACAGCAATGCGTATCAGTCCGCTGATTCCGTCTTATTTTACAGATGGAAAATGGGGGTATGGAGGTAGTTCTGCCAATCCGGTAGCATTGCTTTCGGAGTCGGGTTACAACCGGTTTGAGTCGCAGGAATTTTCGGGAAACTTCTCGGCAAAGCTGGATATCATGAAAGGATGGACAGCGGGAGCAACTTATAGTTTGATCCGCACCAATTCGTTACGGAAAATACTGGAAAGAACCATCAACTATTACTATCCGCATACAGATGAGGTGTGGTATACCTCCAATCCGAAAAATAAATATGAGAATCGCGACTATGTTGATCTGAAGCAAACCTTAATTATTCAGACCAACTACGAAAAGCAGCTTGGTGATCATAATATCTCCGGATTACTTGGTTTCTCACAGGAATGGGATGTTACCAACAACTTTCAGGCATGGCGTAATAACCTGATCTCAGAGTCGTTTGAAAACATTCAATCGGGATCTAATGCAGAACAGTTTAACAGTGCAGATGCTGCGCAATGGGCTATTCGTTCGGGTTTTGCCAGACTGAACTACAACTACAAAGAGCGCTATCTGCTTGAAGGAAACATTCGTTACGATATGTCGTCCCGTTTCTCAAAAGATAACCGGGCAGGATGGTTCCCTTCTTTCTCAGCCGGCTGGCGTGTGACTGAAGAACCGTTTATGGAGAAGGTGAAAGAGACAATGGATAACCTGAAAGTGAGAGCATCCTGGGGTATTCTTGGTAATCAGTATGTGGGAAGTTCAAACTATCCGTATATGACCAGTATTCAGTCTGTGAGTGTGCCGACTATCGGAACAGGACTGAATGACGGGTATATGCAGAAAGGGCTTCCGAATCCGGCATTGAAATGGGAGACCATTAATATGGTGAATGTGGGGGTTGATATGAGTTTCTTAAATAACAGACTGAGTGTATCGGGAGACTGGTTTCATAAACGTACGAACGATATTTTGCTGAAACTGACTTATCCGGGAGTACTTGGTACGGATCCGA
>JBOFDD010000053.1:0-7010 GCA_051646645.1 Bacteroidales bacterium
ATTTCGTTCAATACTTGCCGAAACCTGATTCACCGCATTCTTTCCCGGTGTATAGGATATCGAGACATCTTTGAATTGCAGTATTGGATTATCTATATGTAACATGTGCGTTCGGATTTTTCAGATTAATGTATACGCCATTTATGCGCAACGTTTTTCGCAATTATATTAAGAATAAGTATCAGAATCAGAAGAAACAGAGACGAACTCCAGATCATATCCACCAGATTCGGATCGTTGTAGAATTGCCAGATCAGTAAAGATACGGCACTCGTCGGACGGGTTATATCCCAGTTGACAGCCGATGCGCCAAGAGCAGTAAGCATCAATGGTGCCGTTTCGCCTGTCACGCGTGATATGGCAAGAAGTATGCCTGTAAACAGACCTCCGAATGCAGAGGGCAATAATACGCGAAGTACCACACTTGTATAGGAAGCTCCCAAAGCCAGACCGGCTTCTTTCAATGTTCCCGGCAACATCTTCAGTGTCTCTTCGGTTGAACGTATGATAAGCGGAAGCATCATTATAGACAGAGCCACACTTCCGGCAATGGCTGAATAGCTGCTTAAGGGCTTCACAACCCAGAAATAGACAATGATACCTACCACTATCGAGGGTGTTCCCTGTAACAGGTCGGTTAAAGAACGAACAAGTCCCGAAAACCGGCTTTTCTGATTCTCGGAAAGATAAACTCCTCCCATAATTCCAACCGGTATGGCAATAGCAGATGCCATTAAGACCATGATGAGTGTACCTGTTATCCCGTTTGCAATACCTCCGGGGATCAGCTCTCCGGCATTGTTTGCTTTAATAGCTTCAAGGGTACTTGGTGCTACTTCGGTAAAGAAACTCAGATTGATCTGTTTATATCCTTTCTTCACCACTTCCCAGATAATCCATATCAGAGGAATGGCTGTAAGAGATGAGATAAGACAGACGCTTGCAAAAAAGAAGCGATCTTTGATTATCCGGTATGAAACGGATGACGATCTTATTTTATCGGGGATCATACTTTACTAAATTTGGAGATAACTAACTTGCCAATAAAATTTATAATGGCAGTGATCATAAATAGCAACAATCCGATTGCAATCAGTGAGCTTAGTTTCAATCCATCGGCTTCGCCAAACTGATTTGCGATGATACTTGCCATAGAGTTTCCGGTAGAGGAAAGCGACTTCGGTATATTCTCCGTGTTACCAATCAGCATGGTTACAGCCATTGTTTCGCCAAGAGCTCTTCCCAGAGCAAGAATGTAACTTGCAAAAACGCCTGATCCGGAGTTAGGCAGAATGACATGGCGAATAACTTCCATTCGTGTTGCGCCAAGACTATAAGCTCCTTCTTTCAGGTCTTTTGAGACCATCGATATAAATTCGGAGCTGAGCGAAGAGGCATAAGGGATGATCATTATGGCAAGAACTATGGAGGAGGTCAATACGCCGAAACCCTGAGTTGAAAGATTAAGATCTACCATGATCGGACGCAGCGCATAGAAACCCCAAAGACCGTAAACGATAGACGGAATGCCGGCAAGTAACTCGATAACAGAACTGATTACCATAGACACTTTGCTTCCTCTGAAATATTCGCCGGTAAACAAAGCTACCGATATCGAAAAAGGCACACAAAAAAGGAGTGCCAGAAATGATGTCATCAAGGTACCTGCAATAAAGGAGAGTGCGCCATACTCTTCCTGGTCCGGGCGGGGATTCCATTCGGCTGTCGTTATAAATTTAAAGAAACCGAAATGGCTGAATGCTTCTACCGATCCACTTACAAGCGAATAAACCATCCCTCCGCAAATAAGCAGTACAAGTGATGCGCAAAGGATTAGCAGGAACCGGAATATTTTATCTTTCATACGTATGCTTATTATTCATATCTGTATCGTTTTATTTCAAAACAGGAGCACCGTTGTAAGTGACACTCCGCAATATCTTTTCTGCCTTCTGAAGCGTTGGCTCAGGCAACGGGGAATAGTTTACCTCGGTGGTGAGCTTCTGTGATTCGGGACTGATCATCCAGTTCATCAGTTCAACGGTTGCTTCAGCCTGCGATGCAGAGCGATTACCATAATTCTGTTCCTTGTAAATAATAATCCAGGTAAAGCAGGATATCGGATAAGCCCCGGGATTGGCAGAATCGGTAATCATAGTTCTTGTATCATCGGGAATTTCGCCGGCAGCTGCCGCAGATATACTTTCGGTCGTAGGCATAATAAAATTGCCACTGCTGTTTCTCAGACTCGCATAAGGAATCTTCACGGCAAATGCATACTCAGAGCCAATATAACCGATTGTTCCTTTCGTCTGACTGATCAGTCCGGCAATAGCAGGATTTCCTTTGGCGGCTATACCGGCAGGCCATTTGAGCGATTTACCACGACCAACCACTTTCTCAAATTCAGGACTAACTTTTGACAAATAGTCCGTAAATACATAAGTAGTACCGCTTCCATCCGAACGATATACGGGATAGATGCTCATATCAGGCAGTGATTTGCCCGGATTAATATCCTGTATCTGTCTATCATTCCATTTTGTGATCCTGCCCATGTAGATATCTGCGATAATCTCACCGGTCAGACGAAGTTCCTTCACCTCCGGCAAGTTGTACCCCATCACTATGGCACCCATACAAGTAGGAATATGTACTACGGGAGCAGGCATTTTTGCCAGATCTTTTTCGGAAAGAAAAGCATCGGTCGCTCCAAAATCCACAATCCGGTCGCGTAAGCTGCGTATACCTCCGCCACTACCTATCCCCCCGTACGTTACCTGTATGCCTGTTGAATCTGTAAATGCCTTAAAAGACACATCATAATAAGGCAAGGGAAACGTTGCGCCTGCCCCTGAAAGGCTGTCGCTTGATTTTCCTCCTTCACTTTTGGAGTTACAGGAGATCAGGGCAAGGGTTAAAAGCAAAAAAACGATCTTCTTCATTCTTTATTCTGTTAGTCACTGAATACTCATTTTCCTATTACTTCACACAGAAAACCTTTTTGTATTTGAACAGTCAAATGTATGCTTTAGTTTTGCAACATGTGTTACAAAATGGTGAATAATTTAAGATATATCAATAACATATAATAAAAGAGTTATCTGTTGTACAAACATCCAGATAACTCTTTACATTCTACAAACATTCTGCGATAAAATCAACAATATCAAGTACTACTTCCGTTGTAACTTCGCCATCGTCCAGATCAGGATTAAATTCAACCAGATCCAACGATTTCACAAGATGAGTAGAGAGAATACCGGAGACAAATTGCCTGAACTCCTGAATTGTCATTCCTCCCTCAACTCTTGTCCCTGTTCCCGGAGCAATAGATGGATCAAGTACATCAATATCTATACTAAAATGAACATTTCGTATTTTACGCTCCTGAAGCTTATGCAATATATCATGCACTACATGTTTCACACCAATACGACGAATTTCTGTCATCGGGTATACGCTTAGGTGCTCTTCTTCAATCAAACGAAGTTCTCCTTCGTCGAGACTGCGGGTACCGACAAGAAAAACATTCTTCGGATCAACTTTATTTCCCGGCTCATAAATATTAACCAGACTCGAAGCCCCTTTACCCATAAGAGCTCCAAGAGCCATCCCGTGAATATTTCCACTTGGAGTTGTTTCGTGTGTATTTATATCACCATGTGCGTCAAGCCAAATGATGCCAAAATCGTCAAAAGCCTCCCCGACACCCGAAGCACTCCCTAATCCAAGAGAGTGATCACCGCCTATTACAAGCGGGAAACCATCGCCCTGCAACGTATCGTAAACAAGTTCTGCCAGATTATTATTTACCTCAACAATGGTTTCAAGATATTTTAAAGATGTCCCACTCTTGAACTTATCATATTCGGGAACATCCGGCACATAGAGATTGCCTGTATCGTATGTTTTATGTCCGTATTTTCGTATCCGGTCAATAAGTCCGTTACGACGGAGATGATCAGGAGCCTTATCCACTCCTTTCCGGTCGCAGCCTAAATTGATAGGTACACCTATAACATTGACTTTCATACTATTTTATTTTATAGAAGACATTCTGAAGACGTTCGAGCACTTGTGTCATCTCTTCAGAAGAGATCACAAGCGGAGGAGTAAAACGGATTGTATGTTCGTGTGTAGGTTTAGCCAATATGCCTTCATGCATCATACGCATACAGATCTCCCATGCATCAATACCTTTATAAGGAAGTATTTCTACAGCATTCATTAGTCCTTTGCCACGAACAGATTTAATGAAAGGAGTATCTATCCGGCTGACTTCATTACGAAATATTTCACCCATAAGCACAGCATTCTCAGCCATCCTTTCTTCAAGTAGTACTTCTATTGCTTTCTTCGCTACTCTTGCAGCAAGCGGACTGCCACCAAAAGTAGATCCATGTTCTCCCGGACGGATAGTCAGCATAACCTCATTGTCTGTCAGGACTGCCGATACCGGGAACATACCACCTGACAGAGCCTTCCCCAATATCAAGACATCCGGATGTACCGAATCGTGATCGCAACATAGTAATGAACCTGTACGCCCCAATCCGGTTTGTATTTCATCAGCAATAAAAAGCACATTTGCTTTTTGACAGAGCTCATAGCAGTCATTCAGATAACCCGGATCAGGAACTATTACGCCAGCCTCACCCTGAATGGGCTCAACAAGAAAAGCAACGATATGCGGATCCTGCAAAGCTTCATAAAGAGCTTCGATATTATTATAAGGAATAGTAATAAACCCGGGAGTAAACGGACCAAATCCACCATAAGACTGAGGGTCAGACGAGAAGGAAACTATAGAGATTGTCCTGCCATGGAAATTTGATTCGCAGACTATGATTTTTGCTTCATTCTCAGGAATACCTTTTACCCGATATCCCCAGCGGCGTGCCAGCTTCAAGGCTGTTTCGACAGCTTCGGCACCAGTATTCATAGGCATAAGCTTATCGTACTGAAAAACTTTACACATGTACTCCATATACTCGCCAAGAGCATCGGAATGGAAAGCCCGTGATGTTAAAGTAAGTTCAGAAGCCTGCCTGATCATTTCTTCAACAATCAAAGGATGGCAATGCCCCTGATTCAAGGCTGAATAACCTGCCAGACAGTCAATATATTCTTTATTTTCTACATCCCATACATGAACCCCTTTTCCTTTTTTCAAGACAACAGGCAGCGGATGGTAATTGTGCGCACCGAATTCGTGTTCTCTCTCAATACATCTTTTAGTTTCCATATAATATGTTTTTGGATTTTCAATCTACCATACCATAAAAACGACTATTTCAGGACTTTAGTTCATCATACATGTATAATTATAACTATATACATTACTCCGATGATTTCCTGTAAAAGATTACTGCAAGCGTATTTATAAGAATGGCCATTCCGGAAAGCGAGAGGATCTGAATACGCAAATCAGCTAATGTACTACCTTTAAGTATAATCGCCTGCATGGATTCAACCATATATGCAACCGGATTAGCCAGATTCATCATCTGCGCCCAGGGAGGCATACTGGATACCGGAGTTACGAATCCACTCATCAGGATAAATATGAATAAGAAAAAGAGCGTGGTAAACATAGCTTGTGCCTGTGTTTCAGAAACGATAGAAATAAGAAAACCTATTCCCAGAACGACTAAAATATAAATCACAGCGATAAGATATAACAGACCCAATGATCCCGAAACTGGCAGGTCAAAAAGAAAACGCATGGCTACAAGTCCAATCGTAAACTGAATCAGTCCGATAATACCGTAAGGGATGACCTTACCGGTCATAAACTGAATCTTTGTAATTGGTGTCACATTTATCTGTTCAATATTTCCCATCTCCTTTTCTCTCACAATATTCGTTGCAGAAAGCACGATAGAAATAACTGTCAGAAGAATTGCCAGAATACCGGGAAGTATAAACGATTTATGATCCATCAACGGATTAAACCACTGAGAATAAGTCAATGAAAGTTTAGAACTGGCAGAAATACCAGCTCCTTTGAAAAGATTAACCTGTATGGATTGTGCTTTTTCCTGAGCATAACTTTGAAATATCTGCGATATATATGATGCAGCAAGACTTGCCTTCATCCCGTTCACGGCATCTACCGAAACGGAAACGGAAGGAGAAAGTTCCTTCATCATATTTCGTTCCAGATTATCAGGAAATTGAATAATCAGATCCAGATTGCGGGATTCTATTTCTTCCAAAGCCTCTCTCCTCGTATCATAATAACCAATCATACGAAAGTAGCCTGATGCTATAACCTTATTTACCATCGATCGGCTGGTTTGAGACAAGTCAGGATCGACTACGCCAATGTTTACTTCTTTCATAATCGGATTAGCTGCATAAACTAACAGTATCAGCTGAATAACCGGTACGACAAGAATGATAAATATCATAATCGGGTTTCGACGTATCTGCAAGAATTCTTTTCGCAGAAATGCAAGTATCAGATTCATAATATGCCTAACTTTAGCCGTTTTACACTAACTCCGATAAAAAGGAGCATCATTATAAACAGAATTAACAGCTCGTGCCACACAAACAGAATGCCTGTTCCGCGGATCAGGATGGAATGTAAAGCTATGATAAACCATTTTGCCGGAAAAATATTACTGAGGTATTGCAGAAATACCGGCATATTTTCTATCGGAAATACGAATCCCGAAAGCATCAGTGTAGGCAAAAACAGAGATAAGATAGAGACCATAATGGCAACCTGCTGATTAGGGGCATTAAGGCCGATTACAATACCGAATGCAAGCGCAGTACAAATAAAGAGTATGCATAAAAAGGCAAGCAACAAAATATTTCCTTCAATCGGAATATGAAAGATCAGTTTGCTTAGTCCAATAATGATGAGTGTATTTATTACGGAGAGAACCATATAGGGTATAACCTTTCCCACAATAATCACTACCGGCTGTAAAGGCGAAACCAGCAACAAGCGGAGTGTATTCTGTTCTTTTTCACGCGCTATGGAAATGGCAGTC
>JBOFDD010000054.1:0-2047 GCA_051646645.1 Bacteroidales bacterium
TGACTCTAAATGCTATTATAAGCTGGTTGAGTACGATAATAAGCCAGAAGATTTGAAATTCTCAGCATCAGAAGTATGTGTAATTCTTGCAACAAAAGTAGAAATTGAATGGAAAGATAGCATCGAAACTGTATTCATAAAACCGGTGTTTGGCTATCGACAGGATGACGAAGCTCCGCAAAGTGTTGATGAAGTAACTTCATTTAAATAGATGAATCATACTTTCAATTGGTAATACAGTTGGTTACCATTCGGCAACAGACTAAACAAAACAAAAAAAGCGAGTCGTAAAAATTCATTTACGACTCGCTTTTTTATTTCAGCTCAGAAGCTTATTATTTCTTTTTAGTACTGATCAGTTTACGACGGATCTCGAAACGTTCAACCATTACACCTTTAGACGGTAACCATAGTTTAAGTACGTGGTTTTTACCTCTCAGCATTTTTACGTCGAATGTATGACTGATACGATGTACACCAAGACTTTCTTTGATGTCAAGACGCTGAACTTCCAATTCATCTAAGCCTAAAGTGATGTAGCACTCGTCTTTAGCATTTTTTTTATCAACACGGTAAATGCAGGTAACTGTATAATCTCCTCCGATAGCGTTTGCTGCAAAAGGATATTCTGCATAAGGCTGAGTTGCGCGACTTGTTTCTTTGTCTTTGTAGCGGCTGTCTTTCCCTTTGATGTAAGTTTTTTTGCTTACTTCGGTCGTTTCAATGTGACGTGAGTTTCTGAATTCAGTTGCATTGATTTTTGCATGCATATTTGACATCTCGTGTTTGTCGTCATTTTTTGCAAAAACCGATAGGGCAGAAAATAATAATACAAGGAAAGATAAAGCTCTTAATTTCATTCTGAATAATTTTAAGTTTAGTTGTTTTAAACCACAAAGATAACTCATAGGAGTAAAGGATGCAATTGACTTTAAAAAAAATTCAGATATGAAACCCTTCAAGTGCTTAACTTTAACTATCTTTTCTGTTTTTAACGGATATTACTTCTTACTTTTTCGAGAAACTGCTGCATAGCTTCGTTATCCTTACTCCGGATAATATCCTGAAGCAGGCTTAATTGCTCCTGAATACGCTCTAATTGTTCTGAGGTATACGGATTAAACAGGATTTCGCGTAAAAGATAATCGTCCTCGCCCAATAAGCCTTCGGCAATTGCCATATGCTTTTTGAATGTTGTTCCAGGTGCTTCCTGATGCTTCATGACCGATGCAAAGGCAAGGGTAGAGGCAAATGGTATGGAAAGCGAATAGGCGATAGTCTGATCGTGTTCTTCGAAGGTGTATTCGAAGATATTCAGTTTCAGATTGCGGTAAAGCTCTTTGAAAAGCATTTTGCCCATGTAGTCCGATTCGGCAATGATGATTGCATTGTGAGAACGGAGGTCGCTCAATGTCGCAAAAGTGGGTCCAAACATCGGATGTGTAGAGACAAACGGCCGGTTTACTTTTGCGTAGTATTCGGGTAGTCCTGTTTTTACGGATGCAATATCGGCAATGATACAGCGTTCTGATATATGCGGAAGTATCATTTCGAAAGCATCAATCGTATTTTTGATTGTTACACAATTGATTACCAGTTCCGGGTTAAACTCTTCCACTTCGGATAAGTTGTTCATCCGTATGGTGTTAAATACATAACGGAGTTTGTTTTTATCGGGATCAAACAGTCCTACTTCATGTTCTAAACAAAGAGTATCTGTAAAAAAGGAGCCCATTTTACCGGCTCCTAATATAAGAATTCGCATATCTGATTATTTTTTATTGATCAGTTCAAGCTGCTGACGAACTGATTCTTCGTGTATGGCTTCCATTACTTCTTTTACAAAATCGACAGACAGATCCATCTCTGCACCCTGAGCACAGCGTTTGTTGATGATCTCGTCGTAGCGTCCGGATTGTAGTACCGGCATGTTGTTTTCTTTTTTGTAGATAGCAATTTCGCGTGCAATGCGCATACGTTTAGCCAGTGTCTCGAGTAATTGATTGTCTAATTCATCAATCTGACGACGAAGTGTAGCCAGGTTTTC
>JBOFDD010000055.1:0-9672 GCA_051646645.1 Bacteroidales bacterium
ATCCCCAGTTCGTCGGCAATTTTCTGAAAATCGGCAGCTTCGGTAGTAAAGAACCCGAACTTATTTTTACCATGAGCCAACGAAGACGAATAGGGATACTTCACGATAGATGCAAGCGTGGAGTAAGTGAGCGCAAAACCACCTTTGCGACGTCCGTTAAACTGATGCGTAAGCAGACGGAAAGCATTGGCATTACCTTCGAAATGAATCAGATCATTCCATTCCTCCGGTGTCATCTGATCCTGGAGCCCCATGCCCTTACCTTCAAGAAAGAAAGACGAAATCGCTTTCTCTCCCGAATGTCCAAAAGGAGGATTACCCAGATCGTGAGCCAGACAAGCTGCAGCAACAATATTGCCGCATTCGTAAAATAACTTGTACCAGGACTCCGTTTTACTGTACTGCCCCTTTATCTCATGAGCAATATTATTTCCGAGAGAGCGTCCGACACAGGAAACTTCAAGACTATGCGTAAGACGATTATGAACAAACACACTGCCGGGAAGCGGAAAGACCTGAGTCTTGTTCTGCAGGCGACGGAAAGGTGCTGAGAAGATCAGCCTGTCGTAATCGCGCTGAAATTCTGTACGATCGTGTTTACGGTCGCTACTCCATCCTTCCATACCGAATCGTTGAGCCGAAAGTAAACGGCACCACTCCATTTTATTCATTTCTAAATTATTGATAAGTTATGTAAGGGCAAAGGTATGAAAAAATAAAAATTCATTACATTTGCTTTTCTAAATAACAAAGGGAAAGCATCAAAAATACTATCTTTTAGATATTTTCCGTCAAAAATTCAATCATAAATGAAAATTAGAAAGTCCGTCATACTTCCGGTAGCTCTCCTGATCTATTTAGGAGTAATTTCTTATATGTCGTATCCGGAATATAAGGTGAACCAGAATCATCTGGAATATTTCGGGACAATAGCAGGAACAATAGCTATTATAGCCGTATTGTTTTTCTTCCTCCGCAAACGCGAAAAAATGAATGATCATAAGAGCAGACGCCGCGATGCTTCATTTCGCAGACGTTTCTAACAGGCTGGACCAATGGCAAAAAAGAAAGTAGTTAAGCGTAAAGGTACTAAACCCCGGGGCAAAAAGAAAAAATCGTTCTGGGATGGCTATAAACTATCGTTCCTTGTGCTGTCCATTCTGCTTTTTATTGCTCTCTCGTATCTGAAATCACAGAGCAGCAAGACCGAAACGGTTTCATATGATAACAATTACGAAGAATGGGCTTTACCTGAACCTACCCTTGAGAGTTATTCCGAACAGATTATTTCAAGAAAAGGATATACCGTCTCCTACAATTCTGACTATTGTAATCCGAACTGGGTGGCTTACGTACTGGAAAGAGGAGAATTGAAGGCTCCGAAAACCAAACGGTCAGACAAGTTTGTGAAAGATCCTGCCGTAAACTTAAGTCAGGGTGGCAATGAGGATTACAGACGCAGTGGTTATGACAGAGGCCACCTCGCCCCTGCTGCCGATATGTCATGGTCACCGGGAACAATGTCAGAATCTTTCTATTTTTCAAATATGTCGCCTCAGGTTCCTTCATTCAACCGGGGTATCTGGAAAGATCTGGAAGAGCAGGTACGAAAATGGGCTGATAAAGAGAGTATTCTGCTCGTAGCAACCGGTCCGGTGTTAGAAAATGGACTGAAACGAATAGGACCTAACGGGGTGGCTGTTCCTAAATATTTCTATAAAGTAATAATAGATCCTACGGGGGACGATAAAAAAGGCATAGGTTTTGTTATAAGTAATAAAGCAAGCAAGAAAAAACTCCAATCATACGCAGTTAGTATCGATAGCGTGGAACGTTTAACAGGAATAAATTTCTTCGAGACAATGCCTGATCAACTCGAAGAAACCCTCGAAGAACAGCACGATACAGGGGCGTGGACATGGTAGTTCTATCTTTTTTCACAAAAGAGTTTGAGAATAAAAAGAATAGAGCTATTTTTGCATGCTAATTACTGAGAATATAAAATAGTTTTTAATTAAATATACCGTCAAAATGAACGTTTCACAACAAAACATTGACAGCGTAAGCGCAATCATTAAAATTGAGATAGTTAAAGCTGACTATGCAGAGAAAGTAGAAAAATCTTTGCGCAACTTCCGTCAAAAAGCAAATATCCCTGGATTCCGTAAAGGTATGGCTCCAATGGGAATGATCAAAAAAATGTACGGGAAAGCTGTAGAAGGCGAAGAAGTGAACAAGCTTGTTACTGAAGCTCTTTTCGGACACATCCGTGAGAACAAACTAAATATCCTGGGAGAACCACTTCCAAACACAACTGAGCAAAAAGAAATCGATTTCGAAAACGATGAAAACTTCGAATTCTGCTTCGATATCGCTATCGCTCCGGAAATCAATGTTGCTCTTTCTAAAGATGACAAAGTAGATTTCTACAACATCGAGGTATCTGACGAACTTGTTGACAAACAAATCGAAATGTACGCTCAACGTCTTGGTCAGCCAACTAACTTCGAAGTAGTTGAAGATCGTGACATGGTTAAAGGCAACCTTGTTGAAGTAGACGAAAACGGTAACGCTGTTGAAGGTGGTCTTACTGCTGAAGGTTCTGTTATCATGCCTTCTTACTTCCGTGACGAAAAAGCTAAAGCTGACTTCATGGGTGCTAAAACTGGTGATGTTATCGTATTCAACCCTCTAGCTGCAACTGAAGGTAACGAGTATGAATTGAACCACATTCTTAAAATCGAGAAATCTGAAGCTAAAAACTTCACTGCTAACGTAGCATTCACGATCACTGAGATCACTCGTCAAATGCCTCACGCTATCGATCAGGAATTGTTCGACGCTGTTTATGGTGCAGGAACATGTGCTGACGAAGCTGCTTTCCGTGCTAAAACACGCGAAGTTATCGAAGAGCAATTGAAACCGGAAGCTGATTTCAAATTCTGGATTGACGCTCGCGAAGTGATCATGAACAAAGTTGGTGAATTGAATTTCGCTGATGACTTCTTGAAACGTTGGTTACTTGCTACAGGTGAAGCTAAAACTCAGGAATCTGTTGAAGCTGAATACCCATCAATGGTTAAAGAACTTTCATGGCACCTTGTTAAAGAAGCTATCGCTAAAGCTAACGGTGTGAAAGTTGAAGAAGCTGATCTTAACGCTGCTGCTGAAGCACAGGTTAAAATGCAGTTCGCTCAATACGGAATGCCTGAAGTACCAGCTGATATATTGAAAGACTATGTTGCTCACATGTTGAAAGATGAGAAGAGCCGTCGCTCTTTGATCGACCGTGCTGTTGAAGACAAAGTTCGCTCTACAGTTAAAGGTCTTGTTTCTTTGAACGAGAAAAACATTTCATTGGAAGATTTCCAGAAAATGTTCGAAGCACAAGCTTAATATATAAGTAATATCTGATTATCTTAGATATAAATGGCGATAAGCTGCTCCATCTTTGGGGCAGCTTATTTTGTTTTATATCTTTGCAGAAACTAAAATTGATGAATATGAAACATTTAAAGTTGCTTTTTGCCGCAGCATTATCAATGGTTATTATAGCATCTTGTGCTACTAAAAACAGTACTCAGAAAGAGAACATCGAACGCATGGAGATCAACAGCCAGCTAATTGACTGCATGGGTGTAGCTCCAATGAAATGTATGCAGGTAAAATACCTTGATCGCACAGGCGAGGATAAAGAGAACTGGAATACAATGTACGGAGGTATTGAAGGGTTTGAATACGAGCCGGGATATGTTTATGTTTTGGAGGTTGAAAAAGAAGTACTTGATCCTAAAACGGTTCCAGCCGATGCTTCAACTATTCGCTATAAACTGGTGAAAGTAATATCAAAAGAAGCTGCTAAATAATTATTATATCAATTAATGGCTGAACATGCCAGATGTAAAATAGAAGCGGAGGAAAATCGATCGACTTTCCTCCGCTTTTTCCGAATTAAACAAACATAATTAAAAAGACCTAACTCATATTTTACCAAATAACAGAATTTATCTCTGAAGATCAATTACACTTTGAATCAATGGCTGACAACGTCCGCAGCAGTCTCCTGCTTTTGTTTCATCGCTTACCATTTTCACTGAATTAGCACCAGCTTTTACGCTTTTCAATACATCTTCCATAGAAACTGCATTGCAACCGCAAACAGATGCCAATATTTCTTTTACCTGATTTTTACAACGTCCACAAGAGCCTGCTGCCCCTGTAGATTTCAATATATCTTCTTCTGTTCTTGCTCCTGCAACCATCGCTTTACGGATAGTTATATAGTCTACTTTGTTGCAGTAACAGATCATTGTATCAGCTTTATAATGCATAATAAGATTCCGTTTTATAATTGTATTCATTACAAATATATAAATAAGAACTAAATCTGCAAGACCTGCCTGGTGCTTTATAATTCTTTTTAAGAATTACTACCTATTAAACAGGTATATTTTGCATTGATTCAGCTTCGCCTTGATTTTGCATTTAAATGCAGCATAATTGCAAGACTGCTGCACTGTTTGTGCAGAAGCCCTGCACTACTTGTGCAGAAGTCTTGCACTATGAGTGCAGAGGTGCTGCACTATTAGTGCAGAAGGGCAACAGTAATTTACGGGAGAAAAATATAGTTCTTTATTGTATCTTTGCCGGTGACTCAACACTATTTCAACAAACAGATACAAATGATACGCGATATACATTTCTTCAATACAGACTCGGACATGGCCGTAGCCAATAACAGTCCATTCTATATGCCTCCTGCGCGGATTGAAAAGATGAACAGAGATCTGGGATTTATTGCAGCCTATTTTGCCGGTGAGCCAGATGCTGTTATGATGATTAAACGTCCGGACAGAGACTTTCTAAATACTATATCTCCATTATTCGGATATACTCCGCAATGCTACTCTTTCGGATTACTGCAAGGGGATATACCGACTTTTCGCTCAATCCGTCCATGGGGTTGGAATCCACGTGTGCATAATCTTTTTGCTCCGGCAAAACCTTTTATGGACGCAGCATTCAGAAACCATCCGCTTAATGAGTGGAATGCTTATATTCGGGATATTAGTGGAAAAGGTGTGGTTGCTGATCATTTACCGTATATTCTACAAAAGCTACCGGAATCAGCAACAACTATCTTACCGCGCAAAGTTTACTCCGTTGAAGAACTGGAAGAGCTGGTACTGAAAGAAAAACTGGTAGTTAAGGCGCCCTGGTCAAGCTCAGGGAAAGGAGTCCGCTTTATGCTTCAGCATGAATTTGCAAAACCCGAACGGGACTGGACGATAGGAGTTCTTCGTCAGCAAGGATTTGTAACAGCAGCAGGATATGTTAATAACCATCAGGATTTTGCCATGCAGTTTTATGCATCTCCGGAAGGAGAGATATCGTACTGCGGATTATCTCTTTTCTTCACGAACAAACACGGACAATACGAGGGTAATTATATTGCATCTGAGGAAGAGTTCATGTCGCGGCTAACTTTGCTTATTGATAAAGAAAAGCTGAATCGGGTACGTGATGTTTTACTAAGCCGCTTGCCCGAAATATTAAAAGGTCATTACTATGGTTACTTTGGAATTGATATGATGCTTTATAGCGAAGCAGAAGATGAAGAGATCCGGATTCATCCGATGGTAGAAATAAACCTCCGGAATAATATGGGGATTCTGGCTGCTAAGGTACGGGATAAAATTGTAGCACCGGATAAAAGCGGGAAATACTATGTTGATTTCGAACCAACCACTGAATCCCTTAAGAATAAAATAAACACACTAAAGGAAAGATATCCTTTAGTTACGGAAAACAAGAAAATAACAAAAGGATTTTTTATGCTAACGCCTTTGTATACAGATTCGCAATACATGGCTTACATTATAATAGACGATACTCTCCGGTAATATATTCCTTGCACTTACATATGGAATTTTAGACAATATTGCATAGAATACTAAAACCTATCTAAATCTGCATTGTTTGAACCTTATATTCCTTATCTATAAAAATATAAGTTATGGAAAACAAGAAAAAACAATTAAGATCGGATGCAGGTAATCCTATTGCAGATAATGAGAATATCTCAACTGCTGGAAAAATGGGACCAGCATTATTAGAAAATGTCTGGATGCTAGAAAAACTAGCACATTTTAATCGTGAAAGAATACCGGAGAGAGTTGTTCATGCAAAAGGATCCGGAGCTTTCGGTGAATTTGTAGTTACTCATGACATTACAAACTACACCAAGGCTTCGATATTTGCAAATATTGGCAAAAGGACTCCTATGCTGGCTCGTTTTTCTACTGTTGCCGGCGAAAGAGGTGCGGCTGATACAGAAAGAGATGTCCGGGGTTTCGCATTGAAATTCTATACTGATCAAGGGAACTGGGATTTGGTTGGTAATAACACACCCGTATTCTTCATTCGTGACCCTTTGAAGTTTCCTGATTTCATTCACACTCAGAAGAGAGATCCCAAAACAAACATGCGCAGCAATACTGCTATGTGGGATTTCTGGTCTTTAAGTCCCGAATCACTACATCAGGTTATGATTCTTATGAGCGACAGAGGTATTCCAAAAGGATTCAGACATATGCATGGATTCAGCAGTCATACATATAGTTTTTTCAATGCCAAAAATGAACGCTTCTGGGTAAAATTCCATTTTAAAACTCAACAAGGAATAGAAAATTACACAAATGCAGAAGCCGCTCAGATTATTGCACACGACAGAGAAGCTTCTCAACGTGATTTATTTGAGAATATTGAAAAAGGTAATTTCCCAAAATGGACTATGTATGTACAGATTATGCCTGAAAAAGAAGCATATGAATACAGAATCAATCCTTTCGATCTTACTAAAGTATGGAGTCATAAAGATTATCCGCTGATAGAAGTTGGATATTTTGAATTAAACCGCAATCCTGAAAATTATTTTGCCGAAATTGAACAATCTGCTTTTAATCCGGCAAATAAAGTAGAAGGAGTTGGTTTTTCTCCTGATAAGATGTTACAAGGCAGGTTGTTTGCCTATGGTGATGCACACAGATATCGTCTGGGGGTGAATGCTGAAAGCTTGCCGGTTAACCGACCAAAAGTAGCTATTGATAATTATCACAGAGACGGACATATGCGCTTTGATAATAATGGAGGCGCATCTGTTAATTATGAGCCAAACAGCTTCAATGGTCCGACAGATGACAATAGATATAGTGAACCGCCTTTAAAAATTAATGGAGATGCTACGGCGTACAATAACAGAGTTGATACCGACTATTATACACAACCCGGTGATTTATTCCGACTCATGCCAGAAGATGAAAAACTCCGCACTATATCTAATATTTATGAAGCCTTAGAAGGCGTACCTGAGAATATCCGTCTACGCGTTGCGGCACGTTTCTATCTGGCAGATGGGCGTTGCGGCACTGGTTTAGCAAATAAACTGGATATCTTATTAGATGATCTTAAAAAAGAATCAGATCGACTACTTGAAGATGACAAAAAGAGAGCGATCTAAATAAGAAGTAAATAGAAAAGGACAATCAACGGATTTAGACCAATTGATTGCCCTTTTCTATTTTTCCTAACAGACTGACGTATTACTCTCCTTTTTGATATACCTTCTCTCCCATCACATAGGTAGCTTCGACATTGCGGTCGTCTCCCGTAATCTGAAGTCCGAACAACAGCGTTTCGATATCCAGACACTGGTTATGCTGCAAAAAGTCTACACGAAGTTTCTGCGTTGTTGTAACTGCGCAGTCCAGTACCACAAAATCTGCTTCTTTACCTTCATCAAAGTTCCCGATCAGGTGATCAAGCTTCAATGCTTTGGCAGCACCAAGGGTTATACGATAGAAGGCTTCGAAAGGTTTCAGCGCGTAGCCCTGAAGTTGTTGTACTTTATATGCTTCATCCAGTGTACGAAGTAGAGAGAAAGATGTTCCGCCCCCTACATCGGTAGCAATAGCAGTCTGCACACCTGCTTCGTGAGTTCGTTTCAAATCAAACAATCCACTTCCAAGGAAAAGATTGGATGTCGGACAATGAGCGATGGTCGCTCCTGCCTTGGCAATACGCTCCAGCTCGGAATCCGAAAGGTGAATACCATGTGCAAATACCGTACGGTCTGTTAGCAAGCCAGCATTTTCATAAACCTCCAGATAATCCTTCGCATCAGGGAAAAGAGCATGAATAATCTTAACCTCCTGCTTGTTTTCCGAAAGGTGAGTCTGAATATAGGTATCCGGAAACTCGCTGTGCAGTTTCCCCTGAAGTTCAAGTGAATGTTCGTCACACGAGATTGCAAAACGCGGGGTAAGCGCATACAGGTTACGTCCGTTTTTATGCCATTTCTGAATCAGTTCACGCGTTTCTTCATAAGCCACATCCGTATTATCCATTAAAGCCGGATCCCCGTTGCGGTTCATCCATACACGACCGGTAATCAGTCGCATATCATATTTGCTTGCAGCTTCAAACAGAGCTCCCACAGCCTGTTTGTGTACTGTAGAGAAAGCAAGACAGGACGTAGTACCGTTCTTGAATAGCTCTTTGATAAAGATATCGGCAATCTGTCTGGCATAAGCAGCATCCTTAAACTCCCATTCAGCCGGAAATGCATAGGAATTTAGCCAGTCGATTAACTGGTGACCGAAAGATCCGATAATTTCTGTTTGGGGGAAATGTATGTGGGTATCGATAAATCCGGGAAGGATTAGTTTTCCACTATAATCATCACATGGAAGATCGGGATATTTCTCCACTATATCTTTATAGTAGTTGATATCAATGATTTTCCCGTCTTCAACAACCAGAGCTCCATCCTGAAGGAAACGCGCAACGGGTTGTGACGCATCGTGAGTAAACTCTGAAAGGAAGTCAAACAGATTACCACGAATAATTTTAGTCGTCTTTGTCATCGCTATATATATTATAGATTTTAATCTTAGTCAGCGATAGCCAAAGGTATGAAAAAAAAGAATTCAAATGTACGCTTTCTCTCCATTTTTTTATTTCCATATATATTTAAGAACCAGGGAAGCTCTTAACTACAACAGCATATAGAATATGATATACATCATCATAAAGCGACAACAACGATAAAACGGTCAGCTTAGCAAGGAATCGTAAAACAAAACACTTTGATTATGTAAAATACAGACCTTAAAAGAGCACAAAAACAGAGCCCTGAATCAACCCTGTAACAACGTTCAATACTCAGGACCGGCAAAGTCGAAACAGTATTGAAAATCTGCCACTTGTAAAATATATATACTATCAATTTAATGCTCATAATTTAAAGAAATGAGCAATTTGCTTCTCTATGTAAAATAAGTTTATATCTTTGTCGCTCAATACCTGTAGAATTTAACCTTAAAGGTGTTTCACTTTTTGTGAAATGAAAAGGGAACCATGTGAAAATCATGGGCTGTCGCGCAACTGTAAGTTCCGTAAAATCAGTCTTGTAAACAATACCACTGATCATAATATCGGGAAGGAATACAAGATGGAACAAGTCAGGAGACCTGCCTTTTGTAGGTTTGGCAATGCTTTCGCGTTTGAAGCTGAGTCGAGTGAATTTTGAGGAATGTAATTGTTTTTTAACTACCTGAGGTAATAAATATACTTCGGAACTCTATTTTTGTGCAAATTACATCTGTTCCTTCT
>JBOFDD010000056.1:0-4843 GCA_051646645.1 Bacteroidales bacterium
TCAGGTTCGGGTCCTTCTGTTTTTATGCTTAGTCAAACCAGAGAGACTGCCGTAAAGGTTGAAAGAATCATGTGCGATGTCTACGACAAGCTCAATATTGATTATCACACCTACGTAACAACGGTCAATACGGATGGAGTAAAAGTTTTTGATCTGTAAATTACCAACTAACGAATTGTAAAATAATGAAATACTATAGTACAAACCGTCTTTCAGAGATGGTTGATTTTAAGGAAGCAACTCTTTTAGGACTTGCTCCGGATAAGGGATTATTCTTTCCTGAGTTTATACCTCAGCATGAAGCGGCTTTTTTTGAAGTTATGGATAAAATGAGTAATGAAGAAATCGCATTTCAGGTTCTCAGACCTTACGTTGGAGATACAATACCTGAGAATGTATTCAGGGAAATTATCAGCGATACACTTTCATTTGAAATCCCATTGGTGAGGATCAATGAAAGAATAGCTTCTCTTGAGCTGTTTCACGGGCCTACATTTGCATTTAAAGATCTGGGAGCCCGGTTTATGAGTCGTTGTATGGGGTATTTTGCCCGTAATTCGGGAAAGCGCATGATTGTGCTTGTAGCAACATCAGGTGATACGGGAGGAGCTGTCGCTAATGGATTTTATGGTGTGGACGGTGTGGATGTTGTGATCCTTTATCCATCGGGAAGAGTGAGCGATATTCAGGAAAGACAGCTGACAACATTGGGTGGAAATATACATGCCTTGCGCGTAGATGGGACTTTTGATGATTGTCAGCGAATGGTTAAGCAGGCTTTTGCTGACAGGGCTTTGCGTGAACAACTTTTTCTGACTTCTGCCAATTCGATTAATGTTGCACGATGGTTGCCGCAACAACTGTTTTATTACTTTGGTTACAAACAATGGAAGCAGAAAAACGTAAAGCCTGTAGTAGCCGTTCCGAGTGGAAACTTTGGGAATGTATGTTCGGGAATGCTTGCTAAAGCTGCCGGACTTCCTCTTAAGAAGTTCGTGATTGCCTGTAATCAGAATGATGCAGTAATTGAGTATCTGAATTCCGGAGCATACAGTGGGAAAGAGACAATCGCAACTTTGTCGAATGCAATGGATGTAGGGGATCCGAGTAACTTTGTTCGTATTCAGGAAATTTATAAACATAACTTCAGTCAAATGAAAGAAGATATGGCAGGATATTCGGTGAGTGATGAGGATACTTTAGAAACAATGAAAAATGTGTATCGCGACTTTCACTATGAGCTTGATCCTCATGGGGCAGTAGCTTATTTCTCATTACAGAACTATCTGGATGATCACCTTGCTGAAAAAGGCTTTTTACTTGAGACGGCACATCCCGTAAAGTTTGATTGTGCTTTAACAGGTGAAGGTGTTTTGCCTTCTGATCTTCAGGTGAAAATAGATGCTCTGAATCTGGCTAAGAAAGAATTCGGTAGTATATCTGCGGATTATGAAATGCTAAGAATAGAGTTGCAATCTTTTGTATAGAACAAAGAGGCTGTCTTGAAAATTTTCAGACAGCCTCTTTTTAATTAATTATCGCGGATATTGTGGTATATCCGGATTATGATCCAGTACAGTTTGCGGTATTGGCATAATGTAGCGAAGATCATTAGCCGGAAGTTCCCAGCGTTGTCCGTTGTTTTCGTGAACCACAGTCTTGGCAAAGCGCGAATCTTTGTTCAGACGTTTCAGGTCAATCAGACGAAAATAGGCAAGGAATGCATATTCACGGCGACGCTCGTCCAGTGTTGTTTTTAGGGCACTTAAGTCATCCGTAAATGTCAGATGAACATTACCTTTGATCCGGTTGTCACGAAGCGTGTTTAAATATCGGGCAGCTTTGTCAACTTTTCCCAGACGGGCAGCACATTCAGCAGCAATCAGATACATTTCGGCGTTCGATAGTCCCGAATTTAGTTTTGCATAAGGAGCAAAAGTCGTACGTCCCGGAAATAATATAGGCTTTCCTGTTGCCGATGGAGAAAATTCATTGTCAGAGTAGAATATCTCTCTCCGTTTATCTGAAGCTCCTTCCGGTAGATTAGCTTTAAAAGTATTAAGCAAATCTTCATGTACGAACGTAGCGCGGTTAAACTCATTCTGCATAAAGCGAACAAAGATATTTTCTTTATTCTGATGCGGATCAGGATAAGGTGTTTCGAATTCATCGTCAGTAACCACACGTCCCCACTGTTTCCCTTTCAGCGCTTTGTATTTTGTCAGATCCAGTAGCGCATCATTTAGTTTTAGTGACTCAAGAGCGTTATTATAAGCAGCCTGATAGTTACCCATATACAGGTACATACGTGCCATAAATGAGTAGCCGATTGACTTAACCGGATTGTATGGATGTGCAGCCACATTTGCTAAATGCGGTAGTGCTTCTTCCAGGTCTTTCTGTATTTGGCGATAGGTTTCAGCTACAGATACCCGTTTGTATTTTACGCTGATGTCTTCGCTCAGACACATAGGTACGCCAAGATCTGTTTCGGCTGTTGCCGGATCGTAGTGAGCAGCATATACATTTACCAGATTCAGATACATATAAGCACGACATACCTGAGCTTCAGCTCTTAGTCTGTTCTTTTCTCTATCAGTTGCGTCTGTTACTTTCAGCACATTATTGATGACAGCGTTGTAAGTATAGATCTGGCTGTACGCAACGTGATAAATCTGATCGTTATTTCCCGGTGTAAATACCTGCCCCGGTTCAAATGTATAAAGGTTACGCTCGTTATCTTTTTTATTTTTGAACTGCATACCCGAATATTCACTGTCATCGCCAAGTTGCATATCGTCGGTGATATAGTTCATAAAACTGTATGATCCAAAGTAAAAGCTTTGATTATTCATCAGTTTTACATAATCATCAAAGTTTTCAGGAATGGTATACCCTTTGGGCTTCAGATCCAGGAAATTGTCGCACCCTACTAAAGTGAAGATGCAGAATGCGAATAATATTTTATGTAGTTTGTTCATACTTTGTCTGTTAGAAATTTAGTGAAAGTCCGATCGTATAGCTTCTTGGAGCTTGTGATCCGCGCGAAGGTGATAAGCTTGTACCACTCCATACTTCAGGATCCAGTTTAGCCCCTGCTGCACTCCATGTCCATAGGTTCTGACACTGGAAGTTGACGCTGGCATGGCGAATAAATGCTTTGCGTAACAGCGATGAAGGCAAATTATACGTCAAAGTTAAATCCCGTAGTTTGATGTAGTCGGCACGTTTGACATGAATATCAGCTGCTTTCCAGAAATCACCAACATTGGAAACACCAAGATAATTAAATGCAGGAGCCATATTGATATCCGCCTCATCTCCCGGGTTTTTCCAGTAATCCATATATCCTTTATCCATATTACTAGTATAATTCAGTGCCGGATATCTGTCCATAAACTGCCCGGCACGCGGATCTCTCATTTTATGACCACCGTAGTAGGTAAACATAAACGACAGTTCAAAACCTTTGAAATAGAATGAATTGGTTAGTGATGCATTATATGGCGCAATACTTACACCTGAGTATACCAAATCCTCTTTGGTAAGCTTTGTTGAGTTCGTAACAATGTTACCATCCTTATCGTAAGCGCGCGGAATTCCGTTCTCATCCAGTCCTGCATAACGGACGCTAAAGAGTGCTCCTATCGGATAATCAGTTCTTGATTGTGCCCCTGAATAATAGGAATAGGCTGTTGTTCCACTGTTTTCTACATTCGTAACTTCATTTTTGTTATAAGCAAAAATAAAGTTGCTGGTCCAGCGGAATTCACGTGTTTGAATATTTGTGCTTTGAAGTGCAAGTTCCACCCCGCGGTTGTACATATCACCATAGTTGATCATCATACTTCCCCAGCCATAAGTCGGATCACATTGTTTATCTCCTAAAAGGTCCGACGATTTTTTGTTATAGAACTCAAAACTTCCATTCAGACGATTCTTAAGCAAGTTGAAGTCAATCCCCAGATTAACTACATCTGTTTTCTCCCAACGTAAAGCCGAGTTTGGAGGAGATGAAACGTAAGATGATATTTCATTTGTGTAATAATTCGGTTTACTGCTGTCTTTTACGATCATAAACGGACCTGTGTTTCTTGCCACATTACCATTAATACCGTAAGTAGCACGGGCAGCAAGGCGATTTAACCAGGGATACTTATTTTCGAAAATAACATACTGACCACCTACAGACCATAACGGACGGTATTGGTATTTTGGATCTGTACCGAACAGATTCGACTGGTCCATACGGATACTTGCTGTCGCAGAGAGACGGCGGTCAAAACTGTATGCCGCATTTGCGTAAAAAGAAACGTAGCGGTTTTCTGAATCAACAAAATCAGGATAGGGTGCCGTGTAGCTGAATTGCTCACTCAAAGCCTGTGTATTCTTGATTGTCTGAGAAAGTTCCAGTTCATTGATGTATTTGAAGCTTAAGCTGCTATCATCATATCCTAATTTAAAAACTCCGTTTGAACGAGTGCGAACAGCTCTTCGTTCAGCCCCTGCAATCACTTTCAGATCATGTTTATTGTTAAAGATTTTCTGATAGTTTGCCTGGGCTCTCATAGTGTATGAATTTCCCCATGAGTTATTCTCTGTAACTTGTCCACCAAATGGAATATGATGCTTGAATGTGCCGTCTGCATTTAGCACACTGGCATCATTGATCATTGATTTTACACTGATATGATCTTTGCTTTGATGTGATTTGCTAAATGAATTTGAACTTTCGTTCTGATAACGTAAATCAAGGGTAAGTCCTTCATAAAGTTTCATGTTTAATCCGATATTGATATTCAGATAACGTTGTTTGCTCTCAGAGTAGGAGTTTTTTCCTTCA
>JBOFDD010000057.1:0-3896 GCA_051646645.1 Bacteroidales bacterium
AATTAGAACAACTATATAATATGAAACATGTAATTGTCGGAGGTGTTGCAGGTGGAGCAACGGCAGCAGCTCGAATAAGAAGGGCAGATGAGTTTGCCGAGATCGTTTTGTTGGAAAAAGGGAAATACATTTCTTATGCAAACTGTGGACTTCCGTACTATATCGGAGGAACTATAGCTGATCGTGAGAAATTGTTCTTGCAGACGCCTGCATCATTCGGCGGACGGTTTGATATCGATGTTAGAGTAGAGAGTGAAGTGACAGGAATTGATCCGGAAAAAAAACAGGTGACTATCCGTCGTACTGATGGAAGTACATACGAAGAATCGTATGATAAATTATTGCTTTCTCCGGGTGCATCACCTGTTCGTCCACCACTTGGCGGAATTGATTCGGAAGGAATATTTACGCTGCGCAATGTGGAAGATACTGATAAAATCAAAAACTATCTGACTACAAATAAAGTAGAGAATGCCGTTGTTGTAGGTGCCGGATTTATTGGTCTGGAAATGGCAGAGAATCTGCATCATGCCGGAGCAAAGGTTTCTATCGTAGAAATGGGCAATCAGGTGATGGCTCCGGTGGATTTCTCTATAGCATCATTCGTGCATCAGCATCTGTTGCAGAAAGGGGTTGATCTGTATCTGGAACAGAGTGTGGAAAAGTTTGAACGACATGGCAAAAAGCTGCGCGTATTTTTCAAAAGTGGAGAGAGTATTGATACGGATATCGTAATTCTTTCAATCGGTGTACGTCCCGAAACCTCTCTTGCTAAGATGGCAGGAATTAAGATTGGTGAAGCCGGTGGTATCTGGGTGGATGAATATCTGGAGACATCGGTGAAAGATATTTATGCGGTAGGAGATGCAATTGAGTATCCTCACCCTCTGACAGGCAAACCATGGCTGAATTATCTGGCTAATCCGGCTAATCGTCAGGGGCGTATTGTTGCGGATAACATGGTAAGCAATAATATTACCCGATACGAAGGTGCAATCGGGACTTCTATTGCCAAAGTTTTTGATATGACGGTAGCTTCTACCGGACTTGCCGCTAAAAAGCTAAAGCAAATGGGAATTGAATACCGGAGTTCAACGACGCACTCCGGATCGCATGCCGGATATTATCCGAATGCACTGCCTCTTACGGTTAAGCTGGTGTTTAATCCTGAAAACGGTAAGCTGTTTGGTGCTCAGTGTGTGGGATATGATGGCGTGGATAAGCGTATTGACCAGATTGCGCTATTGATTAAAAACGGAGGCACAGTCTATGACCTGATGCAGGTAGAGCATGCGTATGCACCACCGTTCTCCTCGGCTAAAGATCCGATTGCGATTGCAGGGTATGTGGCTAATAATATTATCAATAAAACGATGCCTGTTATTACGTGGCGCGAATTGCTGATGATGGACCGTTCGGATATATTCTTACTGGATGTGCGTACAAAAGATGAATTTTCTTTTGGTTCGATTCCGGGAGCGGTGAATATTCCGCTGGATGATCTGCGCGGACGATTGAATGAAATTCCGGCTGACAAGGATATTGTTATATTCTGTGCAATAGGATTACGGGGGTATCTTGCTTTAAAAATACTTACAGCAAGAGGATTTAAACAGGTGCGTAACCTTTCGGGGGGATATAAAACATTCTCTACGGCAACTGCTCCGGTTAAAAATCTGGAGGCTAAGGTATTGAAAGAAGATAAAACAGATATAGATACACAACGATTGGAAACAGCTATTAAGACAGTGAAAATAGATGCTTGCGGATTACAATGTCCGGGGCCGATTTTGAAAGTGAAGCAAGTGATAGATACGATTTCTGAAGGTGAGCGTGTTGAGATTGTGGCTACGGATGCCGGTTTTGCCCGTGATGCTCAGGCTTGGTGTAATACGACAGGGAATACTTTAATATCTAATGCGGAAGATAAAGGTAAGTATTCGGTAGTAATTGAAAAGAATGCACCTAAAGCGTGCAGTATCGTAACATCGTGTGATTCAAAAGGTAAGACGTTTATCATGTTTAGCGATGATCTGGATAAGGCGCTGGCAACCTTTGTGCTTGCAAACGGTGCTGCGGCAACCGGACAGAAAGTAACCATATTCTTTACCTTCTGGGGGTTGAATGTTATAAAGAAAGTATCTAAACCGCAGGTGAAAAAAGATATTTTCGGTAAAATGTTTGGCATGATGCTTCCGTCAAGCTCAGCTAAACTTCATTTGTCGAAAATGAGTATGTGTGGTATCGGAGATAAGATGATGCGTCATATTATGAATATCAAAGGAATTGATTCATTAGAAACACTCAGACAGCAGGCATTGGATAGCGGTGTGGAATTTATTGCATGTCAGATGTCAATGGATGTAATGGGTGTGGCTCGTGAAGAGTTGATGGATGAGGTGACAATTGGTGGTGTGGCTACCTATATGGAGCGTGCAGAAAACGCAAATGTCAATCTATTTATTTAATTTTGCACCGAACTACTTTATAATAAGCGTGAGATGGAAAAATTATGTAAGATCAGAGATGTGCAACGGGCGGTTTATCAGTTTGAACTGAGCTTTGAAAAGGAGCATGGTATCGGTCTTAATGAAGGGATGGTATTGTGTAGTCTGATGAAGCATGAGCGATTGTCGTCGGGTGAAATCGGAGATATGCTTGGTCTTTCATCGTCTAATACATCGAAGGTTATTAAATCCGTAGAGAAGAAAGAACTGATTGAGCGGATAATGGGTACTGAGGATAAGCGTCAGATGTATTTTGTCCTGACTGAGAAAGGGAAAGAGCTGATGACTAGAGTGAAATGTGCGGACGTTGAAATTCCGGATCTGCTGGATTCAATGATTTGAATATTAAAAAGCGCTTTGCCTTTGGGTACAGCGCTTTTTTGTTGGTGTTATTGACCTGTATAAATTTCTCCTATCCGGATATTGATACATACAATTAGGATTATAGTAAATGACTGTTTTAGCTCCTCTATCTTTGCATCAGAAACAAGGGGATACCCTTAGACAGAATATTAAATTATAAAACTAAAAATATACAACTATGTCACAGATTGGTAAAGAAATCGCAGATTTTAATGTACAGGCATTCGTAAACAATGAATTTAAATCAGTATCAAAAGCAGACGTTTTAGGAAAGTGGTCAGTATTCTTCTTCTATCCAGCAGATTTTACTTTTGTTTGTCCGACTGAATTGGAAGATTTAGCAAACAAGTATGCAGACTTTAAGGCAGCAGGTTGCGAGGTTTACTCTGTGTCTTGTGATACTCACTTCGTGCATAAAGCATGGCATGATACATCTGCTGCTATCAAAAAGATTCAGTATCCGATGTTAGCTGACCCTACAGCAGTGCTTGCTCGTGGTTTCGATGTAATGATCGAGGAAGTTGGTTTAGCTGAGCGTGGTACATTTATCGTAAATCCGGAAGGTAAGATTGTGTCTTATGAAGTAGTTGCCGGTAATATTGGGCGTAATGCTGACGAACTATTCAACAGACTTCAGGCACTGCAGTTTGTGGCAAGCCACGAAGGAGAGGTATGTCCTGCTAAATGGAAACAAGGAGCTGAGACGCTTAAACCAAGCATCGACCTTGTAGGAAAGATTTGATGGGAAATAATATGAGGAGGAGTTTTCAGAAGACTCCTCTTCTTATCTAAAAACAGCGATACTTATGTTAGACAAATCATTACTAGACCAGATAACTCAGCTCTTTGCGGGGCTAAATTCAGAATATATTTTCAGAATCGAAGTACCGAACTCTCACCCTTCTAATACGGAAATGATAGAATTGCTCGAAGATGTAGCTTCTTGTTCTTCTAAAATTAAATGTGAAGCTCACAAAGGAACTGATCTTAAAGTCTCAATTCTTAAAGATGGAGAAGAAAGTTCTT
>JBOFDD010000058.1:0-2148 GCA_051646645.1 Bacteroidales bacterium
CTTCAGATTTACTGATGACTTCTTTCAGATTTGCGGTCACCCACAACACCCTTGTCATTCGCTAATGTTTCCTATCAACTCGGCACATACAGGAACTTACATCCTGCTAGCTTAATACCATGCCCGACATACAAAAAAGGCTACTTACTCATTGAGTAAATAGCCTTGAGGAAAAATAAATTGATAGTTCTTTTCTCTACATCTTCATTTGAGCCAACTCTTTTGCTGTAACGTTTTTAGCAATAATTACACCATCGGGATCAATCAGAAAATTTGATAATTTCCCTTTAAGAGCGCGTTCAGATAACAATTTCTCACGTTGTTTACTGTCCGGATAGAAAACATTTGATTCGGGGATCCGGTCTAAACGAATAGTTTCGCGACTTATTTCGTTATAGGGGTCCATTGATACCGAAAGGAATTTAATCTTAGAATCCGGGCGGTTGAGAGAGTTACACAACTGTACGTTTTTCATACGGGAATCAGCATCATATGCTGCCCAAAATTGAATTAGCAAGTAATTACCTTTAAGTGAATCATTAGTAATTAGTTGCGAGTTTTTACCCAAAATACTGATATCGGGGAATGAGCTTCCGGGATAAAAACCAACGCCAGGCTGTGCATCTTTGTTTACAAACGAGGAAGTAATTAGGACAGACAAACAGATTACTACGAATGAAACAAAGAGAGTCTTTGTTTTGTGCATAAAGTTTTATTTTGGTTTGACAATAAGCATTTGATGTAGACTTAATCAAATGCCCCGCAGATTTTCTGCAGTTAGAGGCCCCGGTCATCACTATGAAACGGAGGTTCTCTTTTCCAAAATCGCTACAAAAGTATGAATTAATTCGGAATGATCAAAAATGAAATGTTATAAATAGTTGAATGGTAGGTGGTTTGCTTTTTTTTTGCTCTCGGAACTGCTTTGCTGATAGGACTTAAGCGCTTAGTCTTAGTGTGATTTGCTTGTTTGTTAAATACTCTGTAAAATGTTAGAAAAGTTTGCATTATAGGATCTTCTTGACGAAATTTGCAAGACACAACTGTAATAACAAACTTTAAACTATGACATGTATTGGTACGCCGATGTCACCGACTGCAAAACGAGTTGTTTTGTGTGGTTCGGGTGAACTGGGAAAGGAATTTGTTTTAGAACTGCAGCGCTATGGAGTTGAGGTTATTGCCCTTGATAAGTATGAAAATGCTCCGGCAATGCAGGTGGCTCATCGATCTTATGTGGTTTCGATGCTTGATGGCAAACGTCTGCGTGAAATTATAGAGAAAGAGCGTCCGGATTATATTGTACCGGAAGTAGAGGCGATTGCTACTGAAACCTTGATGGAGCTGGAGAAGGAAGGCTTTAAAGTTGTTCCTACAGCAAAAGCGACTTATCTGACGATGAACAGAGAGGGTATCAGACGTCTTGCTGCTGAAGAGTTAGGTGTGAAAACATCTCCTTATCGTTTTGCTGCTACTTATGAAGAGTTTAAAGAGGCTATTGAGGTAGTTGGTATGCCTTGTGTAGTAAAACCGATTATGAGTTCTTCGGGGCATGGACAGAGTGTTGTAAGAAATGAGTCGCAGGTAGATCAAGCCTGGACTTATGCTCAGGAAGGTGGTAGAGCTGGTGCAGGTAAGGTTATCGTAGAAGGGTTTGTTGATTTTGATTATGAAATCACATTGCTGACTGTACGTCATTGCGCAGGCACATCCTTTGTTGAGCCTATTGGTCACAGACAGGAAGATGGTGATTATCGTGAGTCATGGCAGCCTCAGGCAATGTCTTCTGCAGCCAGAGTGAAAGCTGAGGAAATAGCCGGAAAAGTAACTGAAGCGTTGGGCGGATATGGCCTGTTTGGTGTTGAGCTTTTCGTAAAAGGTGATGATGTTATTTTTAGCGAAGTGTCTCCGCGTCCTCACGATACAGGTATGGTGACGATGATTTCACAGGATTTATCTGAGTTTTCATTGCATGCCCGTGCAATACTTGGTTTGCCAGTTCCAAATATAGCTTTTCATGGCCCGTCGGCATCAACTGCAATTGTCGTTGAAGGCAAATCGAATCAGGTAGAGTTTTGTAACCTGGCTGAAGCTTTGGCTGAACCGGACACTCAAATACGTCTATTCGGTAAACCTGAAGTTGATGGT
>JBOFDD010000059.1:0-3410 GCA_051646645.1 Bacteroidales bacterium
GAAGTAAGTATTTCTGAGAATTGATATTTAAAGCATTGAACAGTTCAGCCAGAAAGACAGCCAGATTTGCTTTTAAAAACAACAGATGTCTTTGTTTCATTATTTTTCCGGTTTTGATATAAAACATCCGGATTGTAGTTTATGTTTTCAAAAGTGGTTCGGGATTCCTTTTATATCTGTTCTTCTTTATTGAATGATGTAGATTCTTATAGAAATGTGAATAAAAAAAGGGGCAAACTCTGACCATATTGGTAGAAAGTTTGTCCCTTTTCATATTGAGAACTGTTTTTTCTTTTTTAGCTCTTTAAACTATATATCCACGCATCTGCAAATTTTTTGTTTTTGCGTAAAGTGTTTAGCTCATCCTGAGCATCATCTCTTTGATTTGCCGGAAAGCTTTTAATATAGATACGACTACGGTTGCCGTTTTCAAGAAGTGCGGCAGAATGATATCCATCCTTATGTAGCCGGTTGAGGTAGTGTTCCGTTTCGCGTTTATCCGGAAAACTGTTGACGATGATATAGTACTTATCTTTTATTTCTGTTTTAGTAGCAACTGATGTGTCCTTATTTTCTTTAGCTGCGCTAAGTTCCTGTTCAACCTGTGTGATTGATTTGGGTATTGCACCTACAGATGCTTCTATTACAGAATAATTTTCAGATGAATCGGCTGCAGAATCGGCAAGCATTGACATTTGTTTCTGTCTGAATATCTCGGAAGAAACAATTCCGGCATAGTTGATATGCGTATTTTGCTGAGTTACAGGTGCCGAGAAGAGGAAGAAAAGGATAGTCGCAGCAGCAACTGAAGCTACATGGCGAAGAGTTCTCTTATTAATTGAAATATGAATCTTTTCTTTTGATTCGGATATAACAGGAGTCTCCGTTTTTTCTTCTTTAATTTCTACCGGTTTAATAGAAAGTGATTTTAATCCGAAATTATTAAACAGATTAATCCCACGAACGGATTCTATAAAGATAATCTCATTGTTTTCGATTGTTAGTTTGCCGGTCTGACCCAATGATACTTCTGTTTCGATAGAGAGAGTCCAGATCAGCTCTTTCACCATTTGTGCCACATAGTTATGAGCCTCATCAGTACTGATTGATTCAATATCAGCAATAGAAGAAGCAAGCGTTTCATCATTATGAGTGATTTGAGCGTTGAAGCGTATTTCGCGTGACGGGGCTTTGATCGTTCCGTCTTCTAAAATCTCAGCAGATTTGTTTTCGCAAATAAATACACCAAAACCCGGAACAATAACGTGTGATTGTTCCGTTAACAAATACTCAATATGTGATAAAAACTTTCTCATAGGGCTGCAAAAGTAACACTTTTAGTTGTATTAACGACAATATCTACTAAAAAAAATAAGACGAGATGTTATTTTGTATGAGAGCCGATCAATTCAGCGATTTGTATACTTTCATTACCATTTGCAAAGCTCAGGATTATTGTATCTAATCCGGGAATCCAAAGCTTTACGCTGGTATCTGTTCCAAAGTTATTATTTGTCTCAATGGCAAATGCCGAAACACGAGAATAGAAAACAAAGAAATATTCTTTCTTTTCTGCAGGTTGGTCTTCAAAGCAGATAATGACAATTCGTTTGCTTGTAAAGAAAACTCTGTCTTTAGTTGATTTATAGGACAAAATAACCTCTTCGTCATACGATAGCAGAGGACCACATAAATCAGCTCCGTCTTCTTTTTTTACTTCTGCCAAACCTCTAATTTGCCTGATGTTATAATTTTCCATGTTAGAGTTTATTTATGTCATTGATTTGCAACAAATGTAATAGAATAAATAAGATAACCATCAAAACAATCCTGTTTTTTTGTATAAAAAAAGAAGGGTCTCCCAACAGAGTGAGAGAATCCTTCTTTCTTATTGATGTAGAAGCTTGTTTGAATTCTTTCTGATTGAGTTACACCAATAATTGAGAAATTCGATTCAGCTTCTAAGACTTTTAGAAGTTGTATTGTACTAATGCCTGCAGACAGTTAGCATGCTCGTTAGAACCGTCAATATTCACTCTGTTACCCCAAAGATATTCTGCTCCAAGCTGGAATGAACCGGATAGATTCCAGAATACGTTACCTACGATATACTGTCCGTAACGATACTGATTTGCCGGATTAAATCCATCCTGAGGGAATATGCGGGCCTGAGAGTAAGTTGCTGAAGCAAATACACTCGGACTGATATTAAACTGCAAACCTCCGTACCAAGCAAAAGCTTCCTGTGCAATCATTTTTCCTGAATTGTCGGGGTCGTACACAAAATCAAGCCCGTTTCCGGAAAGGTCATTGATATATTGCGAAATACCTTTACCATATGTAGTCTGGAAGTACAGCTCAACGGGTTTACCTAACATTACATTACCGCTTAATTGTACCCCGTAACCGGTTGCAACCTTGTTGTTGTCAGTCAGAACATTGTGATAAGACATATTTCTTAATACACCGGATAGTTTCACATGACTTGCGCCTTTACACCAGCTGTATTTGATAAATGCAGGTACATCCGGAATTCGTTGTGAGGCTGCACTTGTTGAAGAGTTGTAAGTACCTGTACTTTGGTTTTGCTCAATACCGATACCCAGCTTAATCCCATTTTTAAAAGCATGTGCATAAGTAATCTGGCCTGTTCGCATTTCTCCGGCACCGTTTGGCCCCTGGAAGTCAACAGTAGGAGGAACGGCGCTCATGTCATTAAAGATACTCCATGTGCGACCGATTGTCAATCCTAAGAATCTTAAGTAAGCGTCATTGATTGCAAATGAGTTACCGGGACCGGTAAACTGACCTGAGATATATGCTTCATAAGCACCCAGATCTTTTGTGTTACCTAGTAACTTGAAGAATATATTTGATTTTGTAGGGTCTACAGTAAACTGGCCGTTATTAGCCTTGTTTTCAGGAATAGGAATTGCATAAGGGATAAATCCGAAACTGTTGTTTGGTACAGCGCCCCAGTCAAACGCAGTGCGTACCCGGACAAATCCACCAATACCAAATGCTACATCGTGTTTCTTATCATACAATAAAAAACGGGGAGCTCCCGGTTCGTTGAAACTTTCGCCCATCGATTCTTTAAACTGCTTCACAATATCATAATCCAGCTTTTTTGTGTTTACGATAATGAGTGATTTACCTTCATCTGTTTCCTGTGTTGTGTTTTGTGCTACAACCGTTGATGTACTTAGTAGAGCCAAGCCAACGATCGTTGAGGTCAGAATTGTTTTCATTATAAAAAGGTTTAGGTTTAAATATTTAGGGTCTGCTGAATAAATTAATAAGCTAAAAGGCGATGGGTCACATTATTTTGGTCCGGTAGAATAATTACCCGAATTTTGCTGGAAATTGACGATACAACAGTCATAAAAAAATGCGCATGAAGAAGTCTC
>JBOFDD010000060.1:0-4286 GCA_051646645.1 Bacteroidales bacterium
CGGTGGGAGCATTATGTAATCTGGATTGTAAATATTGCTACTATCTCGACAAAGAGGAGTTATATAAGAATAGAAAAAACAACCGCATGAGTGAAGAGCTTCTTGAGCAATTCACCAAAGAATATATCGAAGCACAACCAACTCCGCACGTATTGTTCACCTGGCACGGTGGCGAAACGCTGATACGGGGTCTTGACTTTTTCCGTAAAGCTCTTTTCTTCCAGCGCAAATATGCACGGGGACGGGAAATCACGAATACACTTCAAACAAACGGAATCTTACTTAACGACGAATGGTGTCGTTTTTTTAAAGACAACAACTTCCTGATTGGTATTTCTATAGACGGACCAAAACACTGTCACGATGTATACCGTACGGATAAAGGCGGACATGGCACTTTTGACAAGGTTATGGCAGGAATTGAGTTATTGAAGAAACACAATGTTGAATTCAACATCCTTTCGGTTGTCAACAACTACAATGCAAAATACCCGCTTGAGGTTTATAACTTCTTTAAAAGCACAGGAGCTCAGTTCATACAATTCTCTCCGGTAGTAGAAAGAGCCGGTGAGCGCACTGACGGATTAAAGTTGCTTGCTCCGGGTGATACACAGAACTCCACAGTAACGGACTGGTCTGTGGATGCGCTTGAATACGGTAAATTCATGACAACCATTTTCGACGAATGGGTACGCAATGACGTAGGACGTGTATATGTTCAGATGTTTGATTCAACCCTGGCTTGCCTGATTGGTGAAAACCCGGGTGTATGCATCTATGCAAAAACATGCGGGCATGCTTCTGCTATGGAATTCAACGGAGATGTTTACGCCTGCGACCACTTTGTATTCCCGGAAAATAAACTGGGCAATATCAAACAGAAGTCGCTCGTATCTATGATGCTTTCCGAGCAACAGCTAAAATTTGGCCGCGACAAGAAAGATACACTACCAAATCAGTGTAAATCCTGTGAGTTTCTGAATCTTTGTAATGGCGAGTGCCCTAAAAACAGAATTATCAGGACGGCTGACGGAGAACCGGGACTAAACTATTTATGCTCCGGATTGAAATATTACTTCAATCATGTTATGCCATACATGAAATATATGGCTAATGAGTTAATGAACAAACGTCCGCCTGCAAATATTATGGCTGCCGTACGTGCAAGTGACAATCAGCAGAAGTAATTCATTCAATTTAACTAATAGCAATTGAGGTCATCTCGACTTTTGGAAACGTCGAGACGACCTCATTATGAAGTTCACACAGACTGAAATTGAAGGTGTATAAATAATTAACCATTCAGAAATAAAATCAGGAAGCCTGTGCAACACCCTCTTGTTGTACAGGCTTCTTAACATAACACAATTTATTATGAAAAAACTACTCCAGATCCTCCTTGCCGGGATTATCTTACTGAGCGCAACACCAATCTATGCTCAGAAAATATCAAAAAAAAGCAAAGCTAAACATATTGTTCTTATCGGACTCGATGGCTGGGGTGCATTCAGCTTTGAAAAAGCAGATATGCCAAACGTCAAAAAGCTAAAATCCGAGGGTAGCTATTCTCTTAACACCCGCTCGGTTCTTCCTTCGTCAAGTGCAGTTAACTGGGCATCCATGTTTATGGGAGCAGGTCCTGAATTACACGGATTTACGGATTGGGGATCAAAAACTCCGGATCTACCATCCAGAATAACCACTCAATATGGGCTATTCCCAACTATATTTGGATTACTACGCGATCAGGCAGATAAATCGCAGATCGGTTATTTCTATGAATGGGAAGGAATGAAATACCTGACCGAAACACAAGCAATGAATGAAACCGGACATATCAAACCTACAGACGAAGATCATAAAGAACTAACTGAAAGAAGTATCCGTTATATCAAGGAAAACAAGCCAAATCTCACAGCTGTTATTTTTGATCAGCCTGATGGCAAGGGGCATAAAATTGGATTTGGATCAGCTGAATACTACAATAAGTTGAATATCCTGGATCAGCGCGTTGGCGAAATTATTAATGCCATAAAAGAAGCCGGCATAGAAAAAGAGACAATCATAATGATTGTCGCCGATCACGGAGGAAAAGACACTAAGCATGGTGGAAAGACTATGCAAGAGATGGAAATTCCGTTAATCTTCGCCGGTAAAGGAATAAAGAAAAACCACGAGATAGCTGCCAGCACAATGATTTATGATATAGCACCAACTATTGCCTATATCTTTAATCTAAATCAGCCTCAGGTATGGACAGGAAGAGCTATCACTGAAGTATTCGGCAAATAACAAACAAACCATCGTCGTTAAGAAAGTCTGAATAAGCAATAATAAACGACAAAAAACAGACTACAAAATAGCTTTTAGAAAGAAAATAGCCACCAAACAGTCACTTTTTTTTAAAAAGTGCTTTATAAATGGTTATTATTTTTACTTTTGTGGTTTATAATAGGAAGGGTAGAAATGGTAGAGTTTCCCTTTAAATTCCACTAATTTATTTCTTGTAACTTAAATTTTAATTGAACATTTAAAAATGAAAGTATTAAAGTTTGGTGGTACTTCTGTGGGGAATGCACAGAGAATGAAGGAGGTTGCAAACTTAATTTGCAATGGTGAAAGAAACCTTGTCGTTCTTTCAGCTATGGCGGGAACTACCAATACCCTCGTGGAAATTTCGGATTATTTTTATAAGAAAAACCCGAACGGTGCGAATGAAACAATCAACAAACTCGAAAACAAATACAGAAAAGAGATTGATGAGTTGTTTACTACAGAGGAGTATAAACAAAAAACGTTACAAGCGGTAAAAGCGATTTTCGATCATATCCGTTCTTTTTCAAAGGATCTGTTCACTTTGTTTGAAGAGAAAATCGTATTAGCGCAAGGAGAACTTATCTCTACAGTAATGATGAACAATTACCTCAATGAAATTGGGGTAAGATCTGTACTTCTTCCGGCTCTTGAGTTTATGCGTACAGACAAAAACGCGGAACCGGATTTACAATTTACAAAAGAGCATTTAAACAAAATGCTTGAACCTTATCGCGATGTGAATCTATTCATCACTCAGGGATATATCTGTCGTAATGCTTATGGCGAAATCGACAACCTGCAAAGAGGTGGTAGTGACTATACTGCATCGTTAATTGGTGCTGCTATCAATGCCGATGAGATACAAATCTGGACTGACATTGACGGAATGCATAACAACGACCCTCGTTTCGTTGAAAAGACAACACCTGTTCGTCAGTTACACTTCGAAGAAGCAGCAGAACTGGCTTATTTCGGTGCGAAAATTCTTCATCCGACTTGTATTCAACCTGCTAAATTAGGCAACATACCTGTTCGTTTGCTGAATACAATGCAACCATCTGCTCCGGGAACACTTATTTCCAACAACACAGAAGCGGATAAAATTAAAGCAGTTGCAGCAAAAGATGGTATCACAGCGATTAAAATCAAATCAAGTCGTATGCTGTTAGCTCATGGCTTTATGCGTAAGGTTTTCGAAATTTTCGAAACATACCAGACGCCTGTTGACATGGTAACAACTTCTGAAGTTGGCGTATCTGTTACAATCGACAATACAAAGAAACTTCACGAGATTCTTGACGAACTTAAAAAACTTGGTACTGTTACAGTTGACGAAGACATGGTTATCATTTGTGTGGTAGGTGATCTTGAATGGGAAAACATCGGTTTTGAATCAAAAGCGGTGAGCGCATTAAAGGATATACCTGTACGCATGATTTCTTATGGGGGAAGCAACTATAATATATCTCTGCTTATACGTAGAGAGGATAAACAAAAAGCCCTGCAAGCTTTGAGTGATAACCTTTTCAACTAAAAACTGATAGTCTTTGAATTATTGCTTTTCAAAGGCATCAGGGTAAATACACATCAAGGCGAATTTACTTCTGATCTCAGAAATAAATTCGCCTTTTTTTGACTTTATTATTTAAACCTATTTTTATTTTTCTGTCTATGAATATGACAAAAGGAAGTTTTCCTGTTGAAAAATTCTCAGAAATCAGAACTCCGTTCTATTTCTATGATACAGATTTGCTTAGAAAAACACTTGAAATCGTTAAAACTGAATCGGATAAATATAATTTCCACGTTCACTACGCGATTAAAGCAAACTCTAATGATCGAATCTTAGCTATAATTAATGAATTTGGACTTGGTGTTGACTGTGTTAGCGGCGGCGAAATCGAAGCTGCATTAAATGCAGGTTTCAGCGCTGACAGAGTTGTGTTTGCAGGTGTTGGTAAGGCTGACTG
>JBOFDD010000061.1:0-2732 GCA_051646645.1 Bacteroidales bacterium
ATTTACTACGCACATAGTAAACCGTTTTCATTCCGCACTTCCAGGCATCCAGATACAAATCAAGCACCTGACGCATCGTGAAGTTGTTCGTTATGTAGAGGTTCATACTCTGCGACTGATCGATGTGTCGCTGACGCACTCCTGCCGCACGAATACTCCACTTCTGATCAATCAAATAAGCATCCTTATACATCCAGAATGTACGATCCGACAGAGCCGGAGCCACGCGCGGAAGCATTGCCCCCTTTTTCTCCTCAAGGAAGAAGCGTTTCATAACCGGATCTACACCGGCAGTCGTACAGGCAATGATACTTGTACTGCTTGTCGGAGCCACTGCAAGCAAATAAGCATTACGCATTCCCTGCTGATTAACTCTTTCCGAGAGTGCTTTCCACATATCGCTTTCGTAGTTGCGTTTCGTAAAGTAATCTCCCGTTTGCCAGTCACTACCTTCGAAGAAATCGTAGCTTCCTTTTTCTGCAGCAATATCACTGCTTGCCTTGATCGCAGCATAGTTTATGCGTTCAAACACCTCATCCATAAACTTCAGATGTGCCTCACTCTCCCATTTTATACCTCTGATCGCAAGGGCATGATGATAACCGCTTATACCCAGACCAATACTACGGTAGCGGTGATTCGTTATTTTAGCATACGGAATCGGATAGAAATTCAGGTCAATCACATTATCCAGTGCGCGGATCACAGTAGCAATCTTATCCTGCATAGCCTCATTGTTCTCTAATGGTAAATGCCCGAGCGACAAACTCGCCAGATTACAAACCACAAAATCACCCGGACGTGTAGTTTTCACCACAACCGTATCTCCGTCATCGGTCTTCACCTCTGTAGAAACGGACTCTATGGCTGACATATTCTGAGCAATCTCTGTACACAAATTCGAACAATAAATGATTCCTTTGTGTGCATTCGGATTAGCACGGTTAACCAGATCCCTGTTAAACGCAAACGGTGTACCCGTCTCCACTGCCGAACGCAACACCAGACGAACAATATCCTTCAGCGTGATTGATCGTTTAGACAAACGTGTATCATGCACACAATCCCAGTATCTCTTTTCCCACTCTTCACCGTAGTAATCCTCCAGTGCAAATCCTTTTATTGTCAGAATCTCATTCGGACAAAACAGATACCACATCTGGTTCAGATCCTCATTCGCCATCTTCCAGAACAAGTCCGGATAGCACAATGCAGGGAAAATATCGTGGGCCTTCATCCGGTCGTCACCGTTATTTGTTCTCAGCTGAAGAAACTCAGGCAAATCTTTGTGCCATACATCCAGATAAACCGCAGCAGCACCCTGACGCATACCCAACTGATCTACAGCCACAGCGGTATCGTTCACCAGCTTAATCCAGCGGATCACACCTCCGGCTGCACCTTTAAAACCACGTATACTTCCTCCGGCAGCACGAACCTTCCCGAAGTACATACCCATACCACCGCCGAATTTACTTACCATCGCAAAGTTGTCAACGCTCCGGTAGATTCCTTCCAGCGTATCAGGTACCGTATCAATAAAACAGCTCGAAAGCTGATGGAAAGGCTTACGGGCATTCGATAATGTTGGCGTAGCCATCGTCACTTCAAGACGGCTCAGTAAGTCATAGAATTTTCTGACCCACGACAAACGATCAGCCTTTTCATGAATAGCCAGATGTAACGCAATACCGAGATACATTTCCTGAGGTGCTTCCACCACCTCATGCGTATGCGTACAAATCAAATAACGTTTGCTCAGCAGATCAAGACCCGAAAAATTAAACAGTTTATCTCTTTCCGGCACAATAAATCCGTGAGCCTCATCTATCTCCTCTTTCGAATAACCCGAAAGAATATATGCACCATACAGACCCTCACCGGTCAGATATTGTATTTTTTCATAGAAAGAGCAGATACCCAACGCATCCTCTTTCTTTGCAATTCTTTTATGTAGCTTAAAGCTTAACAGACGGGCAGCAATAAACTCCCAGTCCGGAGCTTCCTGCGAAGTAAGTTCCACAGCAGCCTTAATAAGTGCATCCAGCAAGGCTTCGCTGTTCATATCAGCTTTCGATGTACTGCAAAACTTATCAGATAATAATATCAGACTATACTCTTCCTCCGTAAAATCTTTCTGAACAGACTTCAGTACATCATTCAGTTCCTTACTACCCATCCGTTCGGTAATACTGCTGATAGCCTTTCTCTTTTCCGTACGTTGCCAGCGGTAAAGAATATAGTTTTTCGCTTCGGCATAGTAGCCTTGCTCCATCAGTACGCGTTCCACTTCGTCCTGAATCTTCTCCACATTACGGTTTCCCGTTCCGTTCGAGACAAACAGCTCCACTTCTGTAACAATACGTTCCAGAATATCGTCTGTGATATCTTTATGTGTACTAATAAAGCTTTTCCGGATAGCCCGCGTTATTTTATTGCGGTTATAAGCCTCTACAGCCCCGTTTCTTTTAATTATCTCCATGAGTTATGAGGTGTGTTACAAACGAAAATTGTGTTTTCCGCTGTAGTATCTTGTTTGTTATATTCGTTTATTCGTTGTAATAATTACAATGCAAAAGTAATTATTATTTTTGATACGATCTAAGTAATATCAAAAATTTACTGAGACATTTTATATATGCATTAAAGCTAAGATTTCGGATACTTTTAGGTCTGTTTATATTTTTCTCTCCTTGATTTAGCCCGCTAAATCCGCATTTCGAAAAATATAA
>JBOFDD010000062.1:0-2725 GCA_051646645.1 Bacteroidales bacterium
GGATTATAGAAATAGAGCAACAGCATATCAGCTTTGATTTTGGACAATGAGCTTTCGCCTTTATCTGTTTTGAAATTAAAGTTTTCGGCTTTATTACCGACTCTGTTTTTTAGCAACAAGCCGTGTTTGAACTTAAGGCGTTCCTGATCTGAAAATGATAATTTAGGATTCCCTGCAAACGTATTAACAAACAACAAATACAGTTCGTCATTGCGGAAGGGCGAATTTGGATCGTACAGATACTTGTCTGCCAAATGAATAAACATAGCCAGATATACAGAATCGGATTGGATTGAAATCAGGGATTTCCCAATATTTTCTTCCAATTTTGATTTATTTGACTCATGAAGTATTGCCAGATAATTGGAAAAGTATTGCTCAAGTCTTATTGTATCGTTCTCATTCTGTATGGTGCTAAAATCCAGATTATCCCAGTAATGCCCCGCAAGGTAAGAGGCTCTTTCCATTGGTTCAACAATTGCCATTGGGATAGCAGGCATTTGCAGCTCTCTGATTTCAGCAACTGAATCAACTGATTGTGAGAAAGGTTGCTTGTTTTTATTATTTCCGGCACATGAGACAAGAAGAAGAGCAAAAAGTATTACTGATATTTTTTTCATACTTAATCTGTTTTCAATTTATATATGCAAAGAAATAAAAAAAGGAGAATGAAACCCAGTCATTCTCCTTTTTCTTTATTTCTTAGAGCAAAACAAGTGCTCCATCTTATCAAAATAGCGTTGAGGCATCTGCAATGTCTGCAGGGCCAGTGTTATGATCAGAATGCCTGTAACAGAAGCTACATCCGGTGTTTCGCCAGGTAATAGAATCCAGCTCAAAACACAGCCTGTAACAGGAATAATAAACTTCCACATATTCAGCTCCGACACTTTTACTCCGGGCTTCTGCAATAATGTATACCAGATTGAGAATCCTGCCGCAGGAATAATAGCCAGCCATACCAGTGCTGCAAAGAACTCCGGAGGAAGCATCTGCTTCGGATATTCCTCTGTCAGTGATCCGGCAACTATAAGCATTACTCCGCCACAAAAATTGGCAAATGAAGTAAGCAGAATCGGCGATAGCTTACGTTTATATTTCGCCACCATTATATTGGTATAACCTCCAATAAGATTACTTGAGAGCAACAGAGCTACTCCAACATAAAACTGTGAATTACCTGAAGCTATGCTTCCTTTCTTCAGACTTATGAATACAACTCCCGATATTCCCAGTGCAATGGCTATAATCTTCCGGAGGGTCATCCGGTCATTCTTCATTGTCAGATGGGCCATTACGGCTACAAAAAGCGGACCTGCACCTATTATAATAGCCGATGTTGATGCGGATACTTTGTTTAACCCCATAAAGAAAAGTCCATACTGAAGGAAGGTCTGCGCAAAAGCAAACAAGGTCATAAAGCGCCAGTTTGTTTTTATTGTTTCAACAATTGGAACTTTCTTATGCAATAACAATGGAAGTAATAGTAATCCGGCAAGCGTAAATCTGAGTCCTGACAACAATACAGGAGGCATAAATTCAAATCCGATCTTAGCACCGACAAAAGCAGATCCCCATAATACACAGGCAAATATAGCTTTCCACATTTTAATTAAAACTTAGCGCCATTCCCCTGAATGTATCATCAAACTCTCCTTTGTCAAATACCTTTGTTCCATTCACAAACGTCGTTTCGACCTGATGCTTAAACTGATACCCTTCGAAAGGCGACCATCCGCATTTGTATAAAATATTATCTTTTGTTACCTCCCACTCTTTCTGAGGATTAACAAGTACCAGATCAGCAAAGTAGCCCGGACGAATATATCCTCTTTTTTCAATTCTGAAAAGATCTGCAGGTGCATGAGACATCTTCTCAATAACCTTAGTAACCGGGAAATAGCCCATTTGAGCCATACGCAGCATAGCTACAAGACTGTGCTGCACCAGTGGTCCGCCTGACATAGCCTGAAGGCATGATCCTTGTTTCTCCTCAAGCAAGTGAGGGGCATGATCGGTAGCTACAACATCTATTTTGCCATTGTTTACCGCCTCAATTAAAGCCAGCTTATCTCTTTCTGTTTTAATTGCCGGATTCCATTTTATACGATTACCAAACTTTTCATAATCACGGTCGTCAAACCACAGGTGATGCACGCATACTTCGCCTGTAATATGCTTTTCTTTCAGTGGCGCAGCATCAAGCAATGACAACTCTTTTTCTGTTGATAAATGAAACAAGTGTAGTCTTGTTCCGTATTTCTTAGCTAGTGCTACAGCCTCGGATGAGCTGGCATAACAAGCCTCTGCGCTGCGAATAAGCGGATGAAACTTAATGGGAAGATCATCGCCGTAAAGGGCTTTGTATTTAGCTATATTTGCCTGAATAATCTCTTCTTTTTCGCAATGTGTAGCTATAAGAATATCTGTTTCGGAAAACAAGCGGGAAAGCGAACTGGTGTTATCTACCAGCATATTTCCGGTAGAAGAGCCCATAAATACCTTGATCCCACCTACTCGTTTGCGGTCAAGCTGCTTAATCAGATCTGTATTATCGTTTGTTGCACCAAAGAAGAAGGTGTAATTAGCCATTGAAGCCTCTGCTCCTCTTTCGAACTTAGCGTTCAATGCTTCAATTGTCGTTGTTTGCGGCTTCGTATTAGGCATATCCATATAAGAAGTCACACCTCCTGCAACAGCTGCTCTCGATTCGGTAGCGATATCT
>JBOFDD010000063.1:0-10891 GCA_051646645.1 Bacteroidales bacterium
TAAATGGTTTGAAGAGGAAGGGTTGTATAATCTCACATTAAATCACGCAAGGTTAAACAGTTAAAAGAAACCGCCGTGTGCGAGAGCATGCACGGTGGTGTGAGAGGGCGGGGGAGTAATCCCCCTACCTACTCGATTCACTCCTCATGGCTTTCAATCTATCGGCTGCCTGCTTATTATCGACTTTGATGTATCGCATAAAGGCAGCCGGGCTTTTGTGTCCGCTGATTTTCATAAGCTCCTCGGCAGGAAACCCTGACAAATACATATTCGTACAGAATGAGCGACGACAGGTGTGTGATGACATCAATTCCCATTTCTCCGATACCTTTGTTACACGATTTACACCCTTTTTTCGGACAATCTCAACCTTCTGCTTTAGCTTTGCCAACTTGCCTAATTCTTTGAGTCGTTCATTAAATTTATAGCTTGCTACTTTAGGCAATACATAATTATATTTCTCCAAAATCTCAGGCACATAATCAATCATAGGAATAACTACTGCCTTGTGCACTTTGCGCTGCTTAATATTGATATAGCCGTTAATAGGATCGATATGTTCAGAATTAAGTGTAGACAAATCACTGAATCGCAAGCCTGTATAGCACCCCACGATAAAAATATCTCGTATTTCGGCTAACTCCTTATCTTCAGAAAGGTCAAGTTTATAGATTGCTTCTAACTCTTTTTCTGTCAGATAGACCGCATCCGTCTCCTCCTCCACGACCTTAAAGTTTTTGAGATCGATGTGAGGAATTACCCCCTTAGCCATTTGATAATTAACAAACCCTTTCAACAGACGTATTATTTTTCCCGCCGAATTGGCTAGAAGTCCCACAGTTCCATCAGGCTTAACCGCCTTGTACGAAAGATAATCCATAAACTCATTGTAGAATTTAAGGTTCAAATTTCGAAACGTTATAGGTTGAGATGAGAACTCCTTGAATGCGGTGAGATGTTTACGGAGTGATCTGTAATCTTTGATTTGATCTGCTGAAACCTTTGGCATTTTCTCCTCAATATATACTTCCAAAGTTTCAAAAACATCTACACGGTTTGAACGTTGTTCATAGTTGCGATCTTTTTCAAGTTCTAACAATACGAACTCAATGACAGGATCTATGTCGTTATCCTTGGCAAATGTTAGGATATTGCCGATTTTAGAGATGACTTTCGTAAGAACTGCATCAATCTCATCGAACCTAGGACAGATACGTTTAACCCATTTCTTTTTTTCATCCCAATGTTCTGGTTTAATGGAATAGCCAATGGCAATCAGGGTACGCCTTGTACGGTCGTAGTTGTATCGGATATAAATAGGCATTGTGCCATCTTTAGATATGTAATTTGGTTTTACAAAAGGAGTGTAGTTTGCCATATTGCTAAAAAGTTGTATTGCATTTGTGTTGCAAATATATAGAAAATATTAGAATGTACAAAAAATATCAGAAAACACAAAAACGTAAATCATTGATAAATAGATATTATGCTAAAATATAGAAAGCTATGCTAAATACATAAGAGTCCCGTCCATACCGCTAAAAGGCGCTTAATCATCAGATTGAGCGCCTTTTGTGTGTTTATCCTTATTTGAAAGTGTTGTCCCGAACACTGGTCTGTTTTGGATATAATGTCATGGCGGATTTGAATGATTGGGGATTGAATAAATTATGCATTTGATTGCGTGTTACTGGATGTGATACATTGCTTCATAAAGAAGCAAGTGTAGAAAAGTAGATGCTGAATCAGTTGTTGCTCTTATTGGTTTTCTGAATGTTATTCTGATTGTTGCGTTCTTGATAAAAGCCTTTTCTTTAACGTATAAAATTCACTCCATTCTGGAAGTGCATGATTTTGGATATATAATTCAGACTTTTTGCCTTCGCATATTAATTCTACGGTAGTGTAATTACCGGGGTGCGGAAATTGACAATCCGTTAATCTCTGGCGTGACAATGAGCTGATGCTTTTAAATATCAGATTTTCATCAGACGAAAGTACCGGTATTTCTTTTATGACAGAATAGGTGATATGCTGTTTCTCAGTAGGCGTATTTGACTCCAGCTCATTACAATCATATGCATATAAGTGGTAATCTGCAAATAAAGACGCTTTTGCTGCTTGCTTGTTTTTTTTGATGTATATTTTGATTACTTCATAGTCTCCACCCCATTCTCCACATTTAGAATCTGTTAATGAAAACGAGAGAGTGTCCTTAGAGTTAATGTAAAAGGATTCTATTAACCCGTTGTTCCTTGTTTTTTTGTGGCCTGATATCACATAGTCTTTCCTGTGCGGCTACCCCCCCAGTAAGAGGTCTTGTTAGAATCGGCTAATTCTTCGTAGAGAAAGATCGCACTGTCCTTATTTGATTCTTCCATACTAAGTGCCTTTGAAAATATATAGGAGTTGCTACTTTTTATAGCTGAAATCTCAGCTGTAAGAGAATCAATCCTGTTTGTTAGCTGTTTTGTTTCGCCCTTTTCAATCTGCTTATGGCAGCTCTGAAAACAGAGTGTGATGATGCAGGATGTAATTATTTTTTTTATCATGGTTGAAAGCTTTAATTCGAATAGAAGAATAATGTGTAATGTCAGTTACTAAAAAAAAACGCCACTTTGAAATTAATTATAATTTCAAAGTGGCGTTTGAGTTAGAAGTATATTTCTCCGAAGTATTCAGGGCAGTGGAAGTTTGGCTTCTCTGTCGGTATCGGATTCCAGCTCAGGTAGTGAGGAAGAGATGTTTCGTCAGCGCACTTGTAGAAGTTTGCTTTAATCTTTTCAGGAAGGTTGTTGCCGTCTAATCCCAGAAGGTCAAACGGGATGGCAACGATCAGATCCCATGCGAATAAACCTTGCATTTCGCGGAAAGGTCTGGATCCCATACTTGGCATACGGATGATCTGTTTCATCTGTTCAGGAGTAAGAGATGTTGCATTGTCTCTGTTTTCTCTTTTCGAAGCCAGGCAAGTGCCGATACAGTTAAATTCAAAATTGTAATATTCTTTTTCGCCCGGGATCTGAGTGAAGAATTCCACGCAGCTATCCTGCCACACCGGATCCTGATCTTTTGTGTAGATTGCTTTCAGGCAGTTTCCACGTACAAAATATCGTATATATAATTTGGAGTCACTTCGTGCGATGTCGAATGTGCAAATCGGGCGATACGGGAATTTATTCCAGTTTGCGTGTCCGATACTTTGGCGAACTGCACTTTCTTCCATTAAATTGCTAATTTCATCAGAGTCCATTTTATCTAACTCAGGTAGATAAGGTACAGTTAATGTTTTCATAGAGTTAATATTTTGGGTTTTTGTATGATCAATATTGCTTAAGTTAGTTGCTCCCAATTGTGTTGCAGATGTATATAGTATACCAAAAATCGATATAACCATAATTGCGCCACCGACAATACGATTGATTAAGAATAACGTGCGAAGATTGAATTTATTACGCAATTTGCCAAAAATTGTGGTAATAATCATCCACCATGCGAGAGCGCCTAACGCCACACCAAAGATACCAATTAAAATTTCAGTAGGCATAATGTCAGTATGAAAAAAATTCATCCGTGCGAACAAGCCGATGAATAAGAAAATAATTAACGGATTGGAAAATGTAATAAAAAAGGCAGTAACAAAATCCTGCCAGAACGTAGAGCCGCTACTTTTAGAGCCTCGTACGCTTTTTATCGGATTGGATTTGTAAATGAAATACCCGAATATCAACAGGACAGCACTTCCCAGAAGCTGGAGTCCGACTTGATTCTTTTCAATGAAATCGGTCACAAAATGAAGCCCGAGACCAGTGACAACTGCATAAGCGATATCCGAAACCATTGCGCCTAATCCACTAAAGAAACCATGCCAACGTCCTTTATTTAAGGTCCGTTGAATGACTAATACGCCAATAGGTCCCATAGGAGCAGAAACAAGTATTCCAATTAGTATTCCTTTTACTAATGTTAATATCATTGCTAAATATTCTTTCTTTTATGTATGCAAATATACAATCTTCACTATAAGAAACAATCGAAAGTAGTGTAATTTCCACCTTTTTTCTTACTTTTGTGCTTCGATTGGAAAGTTTCAAAACTCACATATTGTAATACAGAGAATGATTCGTTTTTTTAGAACCCCATCGCAGTCGGTGATCGCCGTAGGTGTTGATCGCGACTTGTCTCAAGAGGAAATTCAGAAATTAGTTTGGCTTTTTAGTGAGGCTAATCCTGAATCAAGTGTAGAACTGGAAGGCTGGTTTGTCGGGCCCCGTAAAGAGATGATTACTCCATGGAGTACGAATGCCGTTGAAATTACCCAGAATATGGGTCTTACCGGAATCTTGCGTATCGAAGAATTCTTTCCTGTAAAGAGTGATGATGCAGAGCATGATCCGATGCTGCAACGTCTTTATAACGGACTTAGTCAAACGATCTTTACGATTGAAAAACAACCCGATCCTATCGTTTATATTGACGATATAGCCTCTTACAACCAACAAGAAGGTCTTGCACTCAGCGAAGACGAAATTTCCTACCTCAATGAAGTTAGCCAGCGTATCGGTCGTAAACTTACCGATAGTGAAGTGTTTGGCTTTTCCCAAGTAAACTCAGAACACTGCCGTCACAAAATCTTTAATGGGATCTTTGTTATTGACGGTGAAGAAAAAGAATCCTCCCTTTTCAAATTAATTAAAAAAACATCCGAGTACAATCCGAACAGACTTGTGTCTGCTTATAAGGATAATGTAGCCTTTAATGAAGGTCCTGTAGTTGAGCAGTTTGCTCCTGCTTCGGGTGATAAACCTGATTTCTTTGAAGTGAAGGATATTAAAACGGTTATTTCTCTTAAAGCGGAAACTCACAACTTCCCTACTACGGTTGAGCCTTTCAATGGTGCAGCTACAGGTACAGGTGGTGAAATTCGTGACCGTCTGGGTGGTGGTAAAGCCAGCTTACCAATTGCAGGTACTGCTGTATACATGACTTCGTATCCGCGTACAGAAGCGAACCGTTCATGGGAACAAGGAATGGCAGAACGTAACTGGTTGTATCAGACACCTGAACAGATTCTGATTAAAGCTTCAAACGGAGCTTCTGATTTCGGAAATAAATTCGGACAACCGTTAATCTGTGGTTCATTACTGACTTTTGAACACGAAGAAAATAACAAGAAATATGCTTTCGATAAAGTAATCATGCTTGCCGGTGGTGTGGGTTATGGTACTTTGAGAGACGCATTAAAAGGTGAGCCTGAAGTAGGTGATAAAGTGGTTGTAATGGGTGGTGATAACTACCGCATTGGTATGGGTGGAGGTGCTGTATCTTCAGTAGATACAGGACACTACGCAAATGCTGTGGAACTGAACGCCGTACAACGTGCTAATCCTGAAATGCAGAAACGTGCAGCAAACGTGATTCGTGCTTTGGCTGAATCGGACTATAATCCGATTGTTTCGGTTCACGACCACGGTGCAGGTGGTCACCTTAACTCATTGTCTGAGTTGGTGGAAACAACCGGTGGTAAAATAGATATGTCAAAACTTCCTGTAGGTGACCCGACATTGTCAGCGAAAGAGATCGTAGGAAACGAATCTCAGGAGCGTATGGGTATGCTTATTAAGGAAAAAGATATCGAAATGGTACAGCGTATCGCAGATCGTGAGCGTGCTCCGATGTATGTGGTTGGTGAAGCAACCGGCGATATGAAGTTCGTATTCGAGCAAGCTGACGGTGAACGTCCGATTGACCTGAAACTGGAAGATATGTTTGGTAAAGCTCCGAAAACCATCATGGAAGATAAGAGCGTTGAAGAACATTTTACTAATCCGGTTTACGATGCGAATAACATCAATGAGTATGTTGAAAACGTACTTCAGATCGAAGCAGTAGCTTGTAAAGACTGGTTAACTAACAAAGTGGACCGCTCGGTTACAGGTAAAATTGCACGTCAGCAATGTCAGGGAGAGATTCAGCTTCCGTTAAGTGACTGTGGTGTTGTTGCATTGGATTACAGAGGTAAAGCAGGTATTGCGACATCTATTGGTCATGCGCCTCAGGCAGCCATGGCTGATCCGGCTGCAGGATCTGTTCTTGCAATCGCAGAATCTTTGACAAACATTGTGTGGGCACCGCTTACAGATGGTATTGAGGGAATCTCTCTGAGTGCTAACTGGATGTGGCCTTGTCGCAATGAGGGCGAAGATGCAAGATTATATGAAGCAGTAGAAGCTTGTAGTGAATTTGCTTGTGAATTGGGTATTAATATACCTACAGGTAAAGACTCACTTTCAATGACACAGAAATACGGAGATGAAAAAGTGTATTCTCCGGGTACAGTTATTATTTCTGCGGGAGGTGAAGTTTCAGACGTGAAGAAAGTGGTTTCTCCGGTATTGGTTAACGATCCGAAAACATCACTTTATTACATCGACTTTTCTTTCGATTCATTCAAATTAGGTGGTTCTGCTTTTGCGCAGTCATTAGATAAAATCGGTGATGAGGTGCCTACGGTTCAGGATAGCGAATACTTCCGTGAAGCGTTCAATGCAGTTCAGTCATTGATAAATGACGGACTGATCCTTGCCGGACATGATATTTCTGCCGGTGGTATGATCACAGCATTACTTGAAATGTGTTTTGCAAACACAAAAGGTGGTCTGGATGTAACGATCGAAGAGATCGCAGAGCAAGATCCGGTTAAGATCTTATTCAGTGAGAATCCGGGAGTATTGATTCAGGTTGCAGATCGTACGGCTGTAGAAAAAGTACTTAAAAACAAAGGAATCGGATTCTTGCGTATTGCGAAACCGAAAGCAGAAAGAGAAGTTTCTGTATTGAAAAACGGAAAAACATTCCACTTTGATATTGAAACGCTTCGTGATCTTTGGTTTAAATCATCTTATTTGCTTGATCGCAAGCAGAGTGGAGAGGTTTGTGCAAAATCACGTTACGAAAATTATAAAAAACAACCGATCGCGTTTGACTTTGGTAAAGAATTTGCCGGTAAATTAAGCGCTTATGGTATTTCTGCAGATCGCAGAGAAGCTTCGGGTGTTAAGGCTGCAATTATTCGCGAGAAAGGTGTGAACGGCGACAGAGAAATGGCTTACTCCTTGTATCTTGCCGGCTTTGATGTGAAAGACGTTCACATGACAGACCTTATCAGCGGTCGTGAAACACTTGAAGATGTAAACATGGTTGTTTATTGTGGTGGATTCTCTAACTCCGATGTTATGGGTTCTGCTAAAGGATGGGCTGGTGGTTTCTTATGGAATGAGAAAGCAAAAGCTGCACTGGATAAATTCTATGCACGTCCTGATACATTAAGCTTAGGTATTTGTAATGGTTGTCAGTTGATGGTTGAACTTGGTTTGATCTATCCGGAACACCAGGATAAACCTAAAATGCTTCATAACGATTCACACAAATTCGAATCTCAATTCCTTGGTCTTACTATTCCGCAAAACAATTCGGTTATGTTCGGAACGCTTTCAGGAATGAAATTAGGAGTTTGGGTTGCTCACGGAGAAGGAAAATTCCATTTACCGTATGCAGAAAGTGAATACAATGTGATTGCAAAATATGCATACGACGCATATCCGGCAAATCCAAATGGTTCGGCTTACAATGTAGCAGGTCTTTGCTCGGCAGACGGTCGTCACCTTGCAATGATGCCTCACCTTGAGCGTGCTATTTTCCCATGGCAGTGTGCTTACTATCCGAATGAGAGAAAAGCAGATGATCAGGTTACTCCATGGATCGAAGCTTTTGTAAATGCTCGTAAATGGGTTGAAGATAAGATGTTGAAATAATACATAGAACAAATAGGGGGATGCTAAAAGGTATCTCCCTATTTTATTTTTTGTACTTTAGCCGTGTGAACGGTTTGATAATGATGTATATGGAAAATGAAAATCTGAAGAAAGCATCCTATTGGGATATATTTATGACCTTCGTGAAAGTGGGTGCTTTTACAATTGGAGGCGGATGGGCTATGGTGCCTATTATCGAAAGAGAGATGGTTGATGTGAAAGGCTGGATAAAGAAAGAGGACTTTATCGACTTGCTTGCCGTAGCTCAGACTGCTCCGGGCCTTATAGCAGCTAATATTTCGATAGTAATCGGATATCGTCTGCGAGGTTTTAAAGGTAGTATCGTTTCGGTGTTAGGGACTATTTTGCCTTCGTTTCTGATGATTCTCTTTATTGTAATGTTTTTGAGTGGCTTCAGAGGTAATGAATATGCTGATAAGGCGCTCAAAGCTATACGTCCGGCCGTAGTTGCATTAATTATAGTACCGGTAATTACAACTGCCCGTGCTGCGCATATTTCAAAGAAAAGTGTGTGGTTTCCGGTTCTTGTTGCAATTGCTATCGCATTTCTGAATATCTCTCCAATATATATAATTATCATTAGTGCGGTTGGAGGTATTGTCTATACGCAGTATCTGTTGAAAGATAAGATGGAAAAACAATCTGAAGAAAGGGGGAGTGGAAAATGATATACCTTAAGCTGTTTCTTGTCTATTTTAAAATCGGATTGTTTGGTTTCGGAGGCGGATTTGCCATTCTTTCATTGATTCAGCACGAAGTGGTTGAGGTGAATCAATGGGTGACAACCGAGGAGTTTACGGATATTTTAGCTATATCGCAGATGACTCCCGGGCCTGTCGGTATAAACAGTGCTACATATATCGGCTATCAGGTGACAGGTAGTGTCTGGGGCGCAATTGTTGCAACGCTGGCTACAGTCTTGCCATCATTTATTATAGTAATACTGATTGCCCGTTTCTTCTTTGCTTTTCGCAATAATAAATGGATAAAAGGTGCTTTTAACGGGATACGTCCTGCAGCAGTCGGTATGATAGCTTCAGCAGCTCTGGTTTTGATGAACGGTACTAACTTCATAGACTGGGTAAGTATAGTAGTCTGTGCCGGTAGTTTTATTCTTATGTATTTTATGAAAGTACATCCGATCTGGATCATTGTTATTGCCGGTGTAGCCGGTTGTGTGATCTATTGATGTGCTATTCGAAGTAAAGAGAGAAAACCAGTAGTCTCGATGTGGCTTTATCTACTGCATTCGTATAAGGAAGCCAGTCCAGATTTGTGAGGTCCGGTCTTTTGTGCTGCAAAACGTCTCCGAGTCCAAGACAAATCTTTAGTTCGGGAATAAGCTTAAAGTATTGGAAGTAGAATTCACAACCAAAGCCAAATTCCAGATATGAATTAAAAGAATCCAGGAGTACCGGCATGTCCTTTTTGCGTGTGAGATCAAACCCAAAGCTTAATCCTGTCATTAAATAAGGGCGGGAGTTGTTTAAACGGCGTGCTGCGTATTTAATATTAAACGGACAAAGAAGGTAAGTCGATCGTATTTCCTGCTCCTGAAGTATATTTGTGGTTCCCTGTTCAATGAATTGAATGTTTTTGCTCCCAAAGAGTAGGGTAGGTGAAATCCGGAAGCTGAAATATTCACTTATTCTGAAATTTGCAAGTAGCCCGACATTAAAACCCGGACTGAAAGACGGTTGTTCTGCATAAATCACACGTCCTTTTTCATCAACAATTCCATTGTGTGAAAAATTCAGGTCCTGAGTGTGCATACCGATAGAGAAACCAAAGTTATACCAACGCATATCTACATAAGGTTGGTTCATTGGTTTATATTCCTGAGAGAAAGAGCTTACAGCTGCTGTAAATAAAAATAAAATCAGTATGATCTTTTTCACTTCGGTATTGTTTTTACTAATAGATTTATAAAACGCATTTAAAATGCGGATTATTATAAAGCAAAGATAATATTAAATTGAAAATTCATATCGGATATTTTTGTGTAAAACAAAAAGCGTGTATATTTGCCAGACATATTAGTGCTAATTTTAAAAATATAAAACAATGGCTTACGTAATTACAGACGATTGTATCGCTTGTGGAACTTGTATCGACGAGTGTCCAGTTGAAGCTATCTCAGAAGGAGATATCTATAAAATTGATCCAGATGTATGTACTGACTGTGGTACATGTGCTGATGTTTGTCCTACAAGTGCAATTCATCCAGCTTAATCTAATTGGATATAAAATAAAGAAAGTGAGTTTCGGAAGAGACTCACTTTTTTTGTTTTTATCTGTTAGCCGGTTTATTTTTCAATGCATTGTCAATAATAAGTTGCATATTGTTTTTTACAGCTGTGGATGTAAGAGTTGCTCCGCTTACAATATCCACTTTCATACTCTTTGATTCTTCAAAGCTTTTACCAACCCATTGCTGATAGAATTTCTTGCGATGAACCAGGCGCTGATAGGATCTTGTCTCATAAGAATTGATGATACATACTTTTTTGATAATACCCTTCTTATCTGTAATTACCCAGGTCGGTACATCATCACCAAAACCTTTGTTCTCTTTTCCGTATTCAAGACTTGAAAATACAAATCCGAGTGTATTTCCGTTTTTGTCTTTGGCCGCATTCCAGTAGTTATTGATTTTGTCAATTCTTAAAGTATTCGGGAATATACTCTTTACGGAGTCAAGCGGGTTGCCGGCATCTCTTTTTCGTGTAGCCTGTTCTTGTGCAGGACGCCTTTGTATGATGCGCTGAGCAAAAATTGTATTTGTGAAAAGCAGGATAACAGATGCTACGATTAGTGGTGTTTTAAGTTTCATAGATAAATTCGCTTTTGGTTTATTTTGTATTGGAGAGCTTTGATGTATAACGCATTTGAATGGTATTTACAGGTTTTGTAAAACCAAAAAAAAGGAGCTTCATTTCTGAAACTCCTTTTTTGAATTGGTGCGGATGAAGGGACTCGAACCCCCACGCCTCTCGGCACTAGATCCTAAGTCTAGCGCGGCTACCAATTACGCCACATCCGCATGACGATTACGG
>JBOFDD010000064.1:0-3773 GCA_051646645.1 Bacteroidales bacterium
CAGAAGTTGAATCCAGTCTGAAATCAAAGAAATGATCTGCATTCACTGTCCGAAACTGAGGATCTTTATTCCAGACAATACTCACATAATTGTCAGAATGTTCTTCCTTCCCTTTCAGAACAGAATTTGAGAAGCGGGTTTGAATAGCATTTTCAGCCACAGACGGAATATAAATCTCGTTCCGGCTTTTGCCCCACACAATCGAATTTCTCAATTCTATCCAAAGAGCTTTTTTAGTTGCCCCAAGATTGAGAGCATACCCATAAACAGGTCCGAAAGAATATAGATTTGCAATCGTACACTGTACAAAGTCAAAAGTACCACCATTCAAATCAACCAGATTTTCTCCGGAGTTTGTAATCTGTGTGCCTGCGACCGACAAATGTGTATTCTCAGCAATTAATCCCGACTTCAATGCGTTATGAATGATCGAATTCTGAATAATCAGCTGCTGAGCATCCGACGTTGTTTCTTTGCCTCTGATTTGTATTGCATTAACTGTTGAATGAATATTACAGTAGGACAATACATTGTCATAACTTTTATCTGTAAACACAAGTCCATCCCATTGTCCTGCTACACGATCATAAGGCAATCCCGAAAGCATATCATCAAGACGATCACCCCTGAATAAAACAGGTTGTTCAACCGTACCTACAGCGTTCAGCGAACCATCCACAATCAGGCGGGCATTTTTATGAAAAAACAGCTTTGCACCGGGTTTTATATCCAGCAGTGCATCCGCAGCCACATAAAGCGAATCATAAATAAGATAAGGCTTATCGGCAGTCAGAGTCATTTTATTATTCACCACTTTACCGTTCCACCGGATGGCATCCCAGGCGAGTGCTTCCAGTTGTACGGATTGCTGTTGTCCGTTAAACGAAAACACGATAGCATCATTGCTCAGGACCGGCTCGTTCTTACCCGTTGATTTAAGCGTAGTTTCTACGGCAATAAAGATACTGTCCTTCCCGAGAATTTCAATATCCTTAAAGTCCGTCCCGCTTTCGCCATCCACATTTATCCGGAACTCCCCGTTATCAGACTTCAGACGAATATCGCCAATAAGCAGTGGTTTCTTGTTACGATTATACACCTTCAACCAGCGTGTAGCAGAAGGCACGTCAGCAAAAAGCGTATCAAAACGAAGCGTATCTGTTGAAAACGTGAGCACCTTATCCGGATTTGTACTAAAGTCCGGATCAGACATACACGAAAACAGTCCCGAAACCATCAGGCAGAGTGCAACTCCTGTCTTTAAAATTGAATGCATACTGTTTTTATATTGTTCTCAATATTTCAAGTAAATGTAGCCAGAACTTCTCCATAGAAGAAACAGATAAACGCTCCTCCGGCGAGTGAACTCCAAGGATAGTAGGCCCGAAAGAAATCATATCAAGTCCGGGATACTTTTTAAGGAACAATCCGCACTCCAGTCCGGCATGAACCGCACGGATATCCGGTTCTTCATTAAACAGATATCTGTATATTTCCGTAGCTCTGCGCACCAGTGGCGAACTCATAACCGGTTTCCAACCCGGATATCCTTCACCATGCGAAACCGTAGCACCGCTCATTCTGAAAAGAGCTTCGAGGCGATATGCAATATCATATTTTGCACTTTCTACAGCACTACGCTGACTGGTTACCACCGTCACAGATTCATTCGTCTGTTTCACTGACGCCAGATTAGTTGATGTTTCCACAAGTCCTTCCAACTCTCGACTCATCGCAATAACACCATTCGGACAGGCATATAACGCCGAAAGTAAGTTATCCGCAACAAGAGAGTCTATACAGAACTCCGGTCTATCTTCCGAATCCAGTTCAAAACGAATAGCACTATCTGTTTTCGCAAACTCATTCTCTATATCGAATATAAAGTGATTTAGTTCAATGCGCAGATTCTCTTTGTCTCTGAATGGAATTCCGGCATAAGCCATCGCCTCACGGGGAATTGCATTATGCAGATTACCACCCGATATTTCCGAAATGACCAATCCGTATTTTGATTTAATCAGCCACAAGAAACGACTAAGAAGTTGTATTGCATTACCATATCCCTTGTTTATATCGTCACCCGAATGACCGCCAGTCAGGCCAGATACATTCAGGCGGAAAAAGAACATATTATCCGGTGCATCCACGCGTTCGTAATTGTATGTTGCACGCGTATCAATTCCTCCGGCACATCCCACATAGATTCCTTCTTCTCCGTCAAGATTAAGCAACAGCCTACTTTTAAAAAAACCTGCTTTCAGAGCAGCAGCTCCAGTCAGCCCGGTTTCTTCGTCAACTGTAAAAAGCACCTCCAGATCACCATGCGAAATCGTATCAGACGCAAGAACAGCCAGAGCAGCTGCCATCCCCGCACCATTATCGGCACCAAGCGTTGTTCCTCTTGCTTTCACCCAGTCTCCTTCTACATACACATCTATCGGATCTTTCTCAAAATCATGAACAACATCCGAGTTCTTTTCGCAAACCATATCCATGTGACACTGCAACAGAACGGAAGGTTTATTCTCCATTCCTTTTGTAGCAGGTTTAAAAATAATCACGTTACCGGCCTCATCAACCTGATAAGAGAGATTGTGACTTACGGCAAAATTCGTTAAATAATCACGAATTTGTCCCTCTTTCTTTGAAGGACGGGGTACTTTCGTTATTTCATCGAAAAAATGCCATACAATTTCTGGCTTAAGTTTATTTTTTCTCATAAAAACTCTATATTTGTACGCAAATATAACGAAGAATGTTTAAGGTACTTCTTATTGTAATCATTATTGTGGGAATTTCGGTACTATTATTAGGTATCAAAGTTTTCTTTACCAAGAACGGGAAATTTCCGAATACCCACATTGAAGGGAACAAAGCTCTTTCCAAAAAGGGAATCACTTGTGCAAAAACTGACGACAAACAGGCGCAGCAAAAACAAGGTTTATTTGACCGGGTAGAAAATCAAGAAGATGTCAACAACGAAACAAAATGAAAATAAAGTATAGTTATTTATGAAAAACGTAAACTATCTAATTAATGGGGTTCTCGCTGCAGCTGTTGTAGTGTTGTTTGTTATGCAGTTTTCTAACAAGAAATCTTCAGATAGTACAGCTCCTGTCGGAACTCAAATTTCTGAATCCGAAGTTGTATTACCAATCGCTTATATCGATGTTGATTCTTTATTGAAAAATTACAATCTGGCTCACGACATCAGTGAAACTTTAATTCGCAAACAGGAAGGCGCACGTGCTAACCTGAACGAAAAAGCACGTCAGCTTGAAAATGAGATGAAAGAGTTCCAGCGTAAAATCGAAAATAATGCTTTCTTATCTCGCGAAAGAGCTGAAGCTGAACAAAATCGTCTTGTTCGTAAACAACAGGAACTTCAGGAACTGGATCAGCGTTTAAGCATTGAGTTTATGAACGAGCAGCAAAAAATGAATCAACAGATTCGCGACTCGATCAACAACTACATCAATCATTACAACTCTTCTAAAAAGTTCCATATGATTATCAGCAACACAAACAACGACAACTTGCTTTATGCTGATAAAGCTTATGATATCACAAACGAAGTGGTAAACGGATTGAACACAAGATATACTTCTAAAAAATAATTTCAATCTTTTGAAATAATCGAGTAGGTAGGGGGATTACTCCCCCTACCTCTCACACCACCGTGCATGCTCTCGCACACGGCGGTTTCTTTTAACTGTTTAACCTTGCGTGATTTAATGTGAGATTATACAACCCTTCCTCTTCAAACCATT
>JBOFDD010000065.1:0-3276 GCA_051646645.1 Bacteroidales bacterium
TGTTTGATCTATATTTTTGCTATATACTACCGTTTATCGGCAAACTTTTCTCTAAACACAGCAGTGCTTATACTTACCTGCCTGAGAGCGTCAAAAACTTCCCGCATGGTCAGGATTTTGCCAACATGATGGCCAAAGAAGGATTTAAAGATATTACGTACAAAGCAGTAACATTCGGTATTGCAACTATATATAAAGGAGTTAAATAGGTCTGCTATGAACAAAGTTAAACTCTGGTTTCGCATTGCTCGTCCGGGTACTCTGGCTGCCACATTTTCGCCTGTATTTATTGGTCTGATGATAGCTGCCTTAAAAACGGACATCAACTATCTTACAGCTTTTATTACTCTAATTGGAGGAACGGCCATACAGATTATCTCAAACTTCGTAAACGATTATTACGACTATAAAAAAGGTTTGGATAAAGCTGGCCGAATAGGCTTTAAACGCGCTATTGCAGAGGGTGAAGTAACTCCCGCAGCTATGAAACGTGCCATATTCATTGCCACGCTCATAGCCGTTTTATGCGGTATCTTCCTTATATACAAAGGAGGACTACCTATACTTATTACTGGTATTCTTTCTCTTTTGTTTGCATGGCTTTATACTGCCACAACCAAATCGTTGAGTTATCTGGGTATGGCTGATATTTTTGTTCTTATATTCTTCGGTCCTGTTGCAACTGTTGGAACCACATACCTGCAAACAGGAACATTTGACAATCAGTCTTTCTGGTACGGAATTGTTTGCGGACTCATATCTACCTGTGTACTTGTTACTAATAACGTTCGTGACTTTGATAGTGACCGCAAAGCCGGTAAGAAAAGTCTGCCTGTGCGACTTGGCAAAAAAATTGGTGAATATGAATATCTTACTGCGATTCTGGCAACTATTCCGGTTTTATATCTTGGAGAGGCCCGAATTGCTCCGTACTTTATAGTTATTCCGGGGCTGATACTCTACACGAAGTTATTGAAAGCTCACGATCAGGAATACAACAAGATACTTGTAAACACCGGTAAGCTTAATCTTCTTTTCGCTTTATTGTGCGTTCTGGAGTTTTTCGCTTTCTAACTGGATACGGACAATAATAAAACATTTTTATTTTAATATACAACATCACACTATATAATGATCTCAGTAGAAAGTTTAACGGTCGATTTCGGCGGCTTCACTCTTTTGGATAACATCTCTTATGTTATTAGCAAGAAAGACCGTGTTGCTCTTGTTGGTAAAAACGGAGCAGGAAAATCCACCATGTTGAAAATCATTGCAGGCATTCAGGATCCGTCTTCCGGGAGGGTAAACCGTCCGAAAGATGTAACTATCGGATATTTACCTCAACAGATGGTCCACGAAGATGGACGAACAGTTATTGAAGAAGCCGAACTTGCTTTTTCTCACCTATTTGAAATGCAGGAGCGTATTGAACGTATGACTCAGGAACTTGCCGAACGTACCGATTACGAATCCGAAGACTATCATGATCTGATTGACAGACACACCTATGCGAATGAGCAGTTGGCTATGCTTGGTGGTGACAATTTCCGTGCAGAAGTTGAGAAAACACTTCTCGGACTTGGATTCCTTCGCACTGACTTCACTCGTCTTACTTCAGAATTCAGTGGAGGGTGGCGTATGCGTATTGTATTAGCTAAGCTTCTGCTTCAACGTCCGGATGTTTTACTACTTGATGAGCCAACCAATCACCTCGATATCGAGTCTATTCAATGGCTTGAACAGTTTCTTTCTTCGCGTGCTAATGCGGTTATTCTTGTATCGCACGACCGTGCGTTTATCGATAATGTAACGAATCGCACCATAGAAATTATGCTCGGTCAGGTACACGACTACCGTGTCTCTTATTCTAAATATGTTGAGTTGCGGGCTGAACGTCGTGATCAACAGCAAAGAGCATACGAAAATCAGCAGAAGCAAATCCAGGATACAGAGGCTTTTATTGAGCGATTCCGCTATAAAGCCACTAAATCAGTACAGGTTCAATCTCGTATCAAGCAGCTTGAAAAACTTGATCGTGTTGAAATTGATGACGTTGATAATTCATCATTGAATCTTAAGTTCCCTCCAGCTCCCCGTTCCGGAGACTATCCAATAATAGCGGATAATCTATCCAAACATTACGGAGCACATGAAGTGTTTAACAATGCTACATTCTCCATCAAACGAGGTGAGAAAGTTGCTTTTGTAGGTAAAAACGGCGAAGGTAAATCGACTCTTGTAAAATGTATCATGGGTGAGATCGACTATACCGGAACATTAAAAATCGGACATAACGTCAAAATCGGATATTTCGCACAAAATCAGGCGCAAATGCTTGACGGCGAAATGACTGTTTTCGATACGATTGATTATGTTGCTCAGGGTGATATCCGAACAAAAATACGTGATATTCTGGGTGCATTCATGTTTGGTGGCGAAGCTTCTGACAAAAAGGTAAAAGTTCTTTCGGGAGGTGAACGCAGCCGTTTAGCTATGATCCGCTTGTTGCTTGAGCCTGTTAACCTTCTTATTCTCGATGAGCCTACCAATCACCTCGATATGCGTTCTAAGGACGTTCTCAAAGAGGCACTCAGAGAGTTCGACGGAACAGTGATTGTCGTTTCTCACGACCGTGAGTTCCTTGACGGACTGGTAGATAAAGTCTATGAGTTTGGTAATAAAAAGGTAGTCGAACACCTGGGCGGCATATATGAGTTTCTGGAACATAAAAAAATGGATAACCTTCAGGAGCTGGAGCGATCAAAACAAGCAGCCTCTGCCGGTGTAAAAGAAGATGTTCCAAGCGAAAGCAAACTCTCATACGAAGCTCGCAAAGAACTAAACAAAACCATTCGCAAACAGGAACGTGCTATTGTGGATTCTGAAAAGAAAATGGAAAAGATACAAGCCGAAATTGATCAGATTGAAATTAAACTGGCTACACCCGAAGGTGCTTCTGATGTTTCTCTTTACACAACTCATGGAGAGTTGAAAAAGAAACTAAGCGAAGAGGAAGAAAACTGGACGCTTCTGACCATTGAATTAGAAGAACTTCAAAGTCAGCTATAAATAGTATGTCCTGAATTCAAGCAATAAATGCAATTAAAGGTAGTTGGGTTATACGCAAAGAGATAGATAAAAAATAAGGGTAAAATCAGAAAATATTTCCGACTTTACCCTATAATAAAACTAAAGTAACTTTCTTTGCAATCAAAACTACCATATCTCGAGCTACAATTATGAGTCATTTAACTTCGGAACAAAGGTACACAATTA
>JBOFDD010000066.1:0-8689 GCA_051646645.1 Bacteroidales bacterium
AGTGTGATCGTGTCGCGTACAACCTGCTCCTTAAAGCTTAGTTTATATCCTTTGCGTACGACATCAAAGCTTGAATCCATTGCCTCAATGTACTCCTCAATGCTTTTTGTGTTCTGAGCATACGCATCCGAAAGCTGAGAAATTCCCGATACCCCGAAGGCATATACCTGTCCGGTTGTACGGCGGGTACAGTATCCCTGGAAGTTGCGGTGAAGTTGTTTGTTTTTATAGGCAATATACAATTCGTCGTCCTCACGTACGAAATGATCAATGCCTATAGTCTTGTATCCGCCTTCTGTCAGTATTTCGGAAAGCGTGTCGAATATTTTTTTCTTTTCGTCCTGTTCCGGCAAACCAATCTCATCCAGCTTCTTCATGTTCGGATTTACCCACGGAACGTGTGCGTAAGAGAATGTAACAATGCGGTCGGGTTGAAGACGCAGAACCTCTCTCATATTGTCGGCAAAACGTTCAGCCGTTTGCATAGGCAGTCCGTAAATGAAATCCATATTGATGGCGATACCATACGAACGAAGAATTTCAATGATGCGTTCCATCCCCACAATGGATGGTCTTCTGTGAACTGCATCCAGCACATCGTTATGCAAATCCTGTACACCGATGCTGATACGGTTGAATCCCGCCTGAGCGATCTCGTGCCAGTTTTCTTCGGTCAGATATCCCGGATGACATTCAATCGCTATCTCCGGATTTTCGATTGTTTCGAATTGCGAAAGAATCAGTTCGTTAAGTTCTTTCAGAATAGCAGGACTAATAGCAGAAGGACTTCCTCCTCCGTAATGAATCTGCGATATCTTCCGTTTCTTCGACAAACGTTTTAGTATAAACGACAGTTCTCTTTTTACCGATGCAATGTAAGCATCAACGACAGCCTGCTTCATCATCGGATACGAGTTACACCCGCAGTAATGACACAGATGACGGCAGAAAGGAATATGTATGTAGATGCTGATGTGCGACGGATTCTTATCGTTGGAATCGTCTACAGCCTGTATGTAATCGGTTTCGGTGAATCCGTCTGTGAAATAATTCGCAGGCGGATAGCTTGTGTATCTGGGAACAGGTACATTATATTTTTCAATAATCTGACTATTCATCTTCGTGTTGTTTGTTTCTGAAAGCAAAAATAGCATAGATCATAGTCAGAATAGCCAGAATCAGCTCAATGCAGAACAGATTGCTGTATCCGTAAGACTGTGCCAGTTTGCCGCTGCAAATGGCTATAATCATGCTGCTTAAATGTGTAATAACGGTTTGTATCGTAAAATCAGTACCTTCTCTGCCTTCGCGCACCCGGTCCATAGACGTGGTGTAAACACCTACTGTAGACATTCCGTAGCCACCCCAAACCAGAGCAATACCAATATAGAGTTGCAGAGCAGTCATTTCTCCTTTACTGATCATAAAGAAATAGGCAGCGGCTATTGCCACCCAGGCTGCAAAGAGTACGCGTGATTTATAACGTCCGATTCTTTTAATAATCCGTCCACCTAAATAAGAACAACAGAATCCGGCTGAGGTTCCGAAAACACCGGACATAAATCCGATTTCCTGAATAGTAAACCCTAAGTCAACCATTAGCGGACGAAGCATTGACAGAATACCGATAATTCCCGAATAGGCAAGGAAAAGAAAACCAATCTGATTCCAGATCTGGCGGCGGGTAAAGAAATGAATGAAATCCCATCCAGTAGCTTTCGTTCTCTTTTCTTCCTGCGGGAGGTCTGATTTTTTCAGAAAAACAAGGGGTATCAATGCTATGAGAACAAAAGCCGACAGAGCCGGAAGGATCATGTTCCAGCCGAACTTCTTGTACAGAAGGAGCAATACACCGCTTCCGACCATAGTGCCCGCAAAGCTGCCCATAGACTGCATGCTGTTCACCAGACTTTTGTTTTCTTTATTTACGCTACGTGCAGCAAGGGCATCTGTTGCAATATCTTGTGTGGCTGATGCCACAAACGAAGCTATAATAAGGATTGCAATCAGTACGATATCTGTCTGAAGATCCAATAAAGAGACAAGAAGTATGATTACGGCATAACAAAGCTCCGATCCGATAATCCATCTTTTGTAACTGCCCAGTGTGTTTGTATTTCTGTCTACAAAGGGAGACCAGAGAAACTTGATCAGCCAGGGCACTTTAATCAGTTGAAGTAGTCCGATGGCTGTCAGTGAAAATTCCTGCTGACGCATGAGCATAGGTATGACTGTACTCAGGAAACTCATAGGAATGGACTGAGCGATATACAAGCTGAAAAATGCGGATAGTTTTAATGTTTCGTGTCTCTTCATTGAATTCTGTTCTGTAATATTAGAATGAGAAGCTTACATCTACGCCAAATGTGCGTGGACGGGCTTTTTGTATATAGGAGTTACCCAGCGCTTCGAAATAAAACGCAGAGTAATCGGCACCTGTTATGTTTTTTGCCCATAACGCAACAGTCAGTCTGTCTTTACTGATAGCAGCACGTGCGGCAAGTGTGTTGTAAAAGTCCTGTTTCATGCTGTTTTCGTCATTCCAGTATAGCGGACCGACTCCATTGTACTGAAGTGAGAAATACATGCGGCTAAACCATTTTGCGCTTTTAGCGTAGTAGGTGTAGTTCAGGTTTCCGGCTACCGTATGTTCCGGCACATAAGGAAGATAATTCCCTGCATAATCCACATCCTTGTTCATATATTTTTTGAATGTCGCATGGGTGTATCCGTAGCTCCCCTGCAAGTTTAATCCTGGTATGATCTGCCAGTTTCCACTCCATTCGATACCTTTACTTACCGATTTTCCTGCATTCTTAAGCAGCGAACCTTTTCCGGTTGAAAGAGGCTGATAGATTTGCTGATTATTCCAGTCGATATAGAATAAAGCAAGATCTGTGTGCACTTTTCCATCAGCAAAAACAAGCTTGGTTCCTATTTCGTAGTTCCAGCTGTCTTCGGGTTTAAACGAACGCTCTTCTTTGGTAACGAATGAGGAGTTAAATCCACCGGCTTTATATCCTTTGGTTACCGTAGCATAAATATTTTGCTTTTTAGCAAACTGATATTGCAACGATACTTTTGGCGATACTTGTGTATGCTTTAGTGAGTGATCAAACTCGTCAGCTAAGGTAGTTCCTTTCGACGAGATATTATAGAATGTATATTTAAGATCTGAAAATTCCAGATCAAAACGAGCTCCCGCCGTAAGGGTTAGTCTTGGAATGAAAAGGTCTTTTACCGATCCCTGAGCAAAAACCGACGCACCATAAGATGGATTGTCATAATATTTGTCCGTAGTTTTGCCGGAAGCCAGATAATCCATTTTAACCTGTTTGTCAATTCCCTGATAAAACCCGAACAAACCGGCGATCCATAAAAACTTACCCTCTTTCGCATTCTTGAATTCAAGTTCCTGAGAGACCATGTGCTGTGTCTCTTTCTGGTTGATATAATACTGGCTGGCAGGACTGAAGTCCTGATCAATACCCTGATGCCCTTTGTAATATTGGTAGGCTGTACGGGAAGTGAAGATATAACGGTCTCTCGTGATACCTAATACCACTCCGTTAGAACTCATTTCTCTTCTGAAAAAGCTATCTCCATTGTAGTTTACTTCCGTAGGCTTATGTGTTGTAGTATCTACCTTCATGTAAGGATAACCAGACTGATCAGAATATTCGTAGCCTGAAACAATATTCAGATCCACCCCTTTATGTTTGTAGGTCAGACGTGCGCGCCCGCCTCCTGAATTTAATTTATCCGCTTTCTTGTTGTCGAATTTATTATCGAAATAACCGTTGTGATGAATATAATTTCCGGTAAGCGAGTAGCCCCATTTATCGTTAAACTTTCCGTAATGAGATAAAGTTGTCTGCACCTGTCCGTAAGTCCCTGCCGTCAGGTTAAGATGTGTCCCTTCGTAATTTGCAGGCGAGTGAGTAGTCACGTTGATAATTCCGCCCATCGTGTTTCGTCCGAAAATCGTACCCTGAGGTCCTCTTAATACTTCGATGCTTGCCACATCCGCAAAGTCAAAATCAAAAGTAGATTTCTCAAAATAAGGAATACCGTCTACATACAATCCAACCGAAGGCGAGTTGATTCTTGATCCGATCCCACGTATATAAACCGGAGATGTAAGCTTTGTGCCATAATCAGGCATAAACAGGTTTGGAACCATCAGGCTGAAGTCTTTGATATTAGTCACATTTCTCATTTTCAGATCTGTACTTGATAAAGTCGTTACAGAGATAGGCAGTTCCGAAAGTTTGCCGTATACTTTACCCGAAGAGATGTAAATATCCGAAATCTGAATGTTTTTATAGATAGAATCATTATCAGAGATAGCTGTTTCCGGTCCGTTTTTTGCAAACAAAGGCATAGACATGATGCACACTGAAATTAGTGCGATAAATTTCATACGTAAAGAAAGGTCGTAGGTTGCAGACATGAGTCACTATTATTTATTAGCTATAAAAAGACGACAAATATAAGAACTTTACTGAAATCGTAACTACTCGCAGTTTAGTTTTATTCTAATCAGATGTAGCCGGAACGCACGGATATTTATGATAAAAGGCCCGTATATGAGCCTGTGGGTTTGATTAATATTTTGAGCCTTTCACCATTAATTCTATCTTTGCGATACCAAAAACAGAGAAAAGAATGAGAATTAGAAGATCGTATTTGTTACCGGTACTGATGATGGTACTTCAATTATGTGTATCCTTAAACGTAAAAGCGGAGGAAAGATCAGAATGGAAATTAGTACTTTCGGATCCGATGCATAAAAACTGGCATAAAAACTGGTTTTTAGATGGGGAAGTCGTAGAGGTGAAGAATGCAAAAGATGGATTAACCATCTGGGGTGGACCTGAAATCCTGAACGATGCACATCACGGCGTGTTGTGGACGAAAAAGGAATTTGAAGGAGATATTCGTATTGAGTATGACTATATCAGACTGGATACGATGTTAAATCTTACGGCTGTCACAATCCTTTATGTTCATGCACAGGGTGACGGAACCAAAGAGAACCCTTCGGATATTACGAAGTGGAACGATGAGCGCCGTATCCCGGCTATGAAGACTTATTTCAATCGCATGAATAGTTATCATATCAGCTATGCAGCTGCAGAACCTTCAAAAGATAAGAAATCAACGGTTGACTATATCCGTGCGCGCCGATACAATCCTGCTTTAAAAAGCGGACTGAAAGGAACCGATTTCTCGGCAGAGTACCTCAATAATGATTTGTTTAAGGTAGGGGTGAAGTATCACGTAACCTTTATGCTTGACGGTGATCAGATCTTCTTTATTGTCGAAGGCGACGGTAAAAAAGTTGTTTGTACGTTCGACCGCAACGAACATCCCAACCTGACGAAAGGTCGGATCGGATTACGACACATGTACACACGTGGAGCAAAATATGAAAACTTCAAAGTTTATCAGAAAAAATAATCGTGCAAGCAGTGCTGTTTAACCTGCTCCACGAAATTGAAATAGCTACCATCAATGCTTTTGGATTAACTTCCGGGCATTGATGGTAGTTTTTTTTTGAAAAAAGTTACTGGCTGTAACTGGCATTCAATTAGAAGTTTAATTGCATAAATCCCATTGGTAAAGCTTTTGCGATAAAATAAAACTGTCGCAAAATTTGCATTAACAAATAAAAAGCGTACCTTTGTATCACAAACATCGCGGGATGGAGCAGTGGTAGCTCGTTGGGCTCATAACCCAAAGGTCATCGGTTCGAGTCCGGTTCCCGCAACTAAGCGAAAAGAGGTTTCAGAAATGAAGCCTCTTTTTTTTTGTTTAGAGACCTGCCTTCCATTCGGTGGTTTTCAACCACCAGTAGTTTAAAAAACAACCTCTTCATGTAGGGGCGGATCCGTGTATCCGCCCTTGGTGCACTATAAACGATATATTGCAAACAACCGTACACAAATGAGACCCTATACATATCATTTCTGCCCATAACCAGCAGCCTATAAAACAAGCAGGATAAGCTATCCCGTTCCCGGATCGTTTATCCTGCTTTTGTATTATTTGCCGATTAGCTCCCAGGGAGTAATGATGCCTTCATTCTATAAGCTGTTCTTACCGATTATTTATTTTGCACTATTGATTTTACCCTTCAATGTTTCAAAATTATCGGCTGTCTCCAGTTTAATACCGGTATCAATCGCTTTAAAGTGCTTCTTCCCGCAAGCAATTTTCTTGCGTTCAGTGTCTTTGATCGCATCTTCAAATAGTCCACCTTTGGTTTCTACTACAAAGTATAGCTTCTGCTCATTGTCATCCTCCCATACTATAGCCCAGTCTGGATTATATGAACCAAGAGGGGTGTCAATTTTAAACCATGATGGAAGTTTTGCATATAGTTTAATATTGTCAGAGCTTTCAAAGCGTTTAGCCATGTCCCGTTCTACAACAGAATCATAAACTACATAGTCGTAGGGTGATTTGGTACTATCCAATAGATTACTATTCAGATATCCCTGTAAATCTGCATTCTCAAAGAGAGACTGACACCAGGTATCATTATCTAATTTACGGTATTTTATGCCGTCAACCAACATCAGGCGCATTTGAATACGTATGATGTCGATGGCAGACTCAATAAAAGACTGTGGATTTTTCTTGAATGCTTCTAACCTTTTGCTCTTAATCAATATCTGAACAATAGATTGTCTGGTCAATCCCGTTTCGTTTTGGAGGTAGGTAACGATATCAGGCAATTCGGTTACATTCTCATCAATAACTCTTTCCGACTCTTTGGTTGCATATTTTTCCTCACTTTCTGAAATACCACCATCTGTTATGGCAAGCTTCACTTTGCGGGTAACAAAGCGACCTTTGCCCACAACAATCTCTTCCCAAAGTTTATTCGCACAGGCATCTATAAGCTTATCCGAATTTAGTTGTACAGAGTAGGTGGTCTTATATTTTATTTTATCCCAAAGGGCTTTAAAGTTATCATCAAGAAGTATCTCTTTCTTAAAAGTAACACGACGTACGTCATCGCGATTCTTTATATTCATAAAGTTACCAGCAACGCGTTTAAGCACCTTCACAATCGGAGCTTTGATGTAGTCAAACTCTTCGGGTAAGGCTACTTTGTTATCTTTCAAGTCAAGCTTTAGCTTATCTTGTACCCTAGCTGCTGTTTCTTTTGTCTTTTTGTTGATCACTTCCTCTACTACATAACCTTTCTTTACAAAAAAGTCGTATAGTTTTTTTGATTCTTCTTCGTCCAGGAATACGGGCTTATCATCTACTTCATCCACCACGATTCGAGCAAATGAATGCGCATAAAGAAGTCCGAATTTGATGCCGGTTTCTTCTTCAATTTCTTGTTGCAGTGATTTTGCAAACTCCTCATAACTTTCATTAGCCATTACAGTCAGCGTATTGACTTCAAATCCTTTTACACGTTCACCCTGCTGGTTGACACATAGGCGCAAACCACGACCAATCTCCTGGCGTTTCTTGACCTCTTTTGTAGAATCATTCAATGTGCAGATCTGGAACACATTGGGGTTATCCCATCCTTCACGCAAAGCAGAGTGAGAAAATATAAAGCGTAGGGGGGTGTCAAAGCTAAGAAGTCTTTCCTTATCTTTCATAATAAGATTAAATGCATCATCATCTTTCGCCGTATTTCCCGATGTATCAACAAAGCATTCAAATTTATCTTTCTTGTTGGAAGCTTTACTAACCTTATCTACCGAAAAATAACCGTTATGTACATCAGTTACGGCTACATCACGATCTTTTAATTCGTTGAATAAGGTATGATATTTAGGCTTTTTGATTAGTTTGTTGTATTCTTCTTCAAATATTTGTGCATATTTCCCGTTTTGGCGGTTTCCCTCACTGTCATAAGTCCGATAATTCGAAACTTTATCCAGGAAGAAAAGACTCAAAACCTTTATTCCCTGAGGATTTAGAATTAGCTCTTTATCTAAGTGAGATTCGATGGTCATTCTGATTTGCTCCCGTTTGAGCATATCTTCGGCCATACTTCCCGAAGCAACTCCTTGTTTAATTACTTTGTCGTTGCTTGTAAATGACATATACCAGATATCATTGTCACACCAAATATCCTCTACAATATAACCTTCGTATTGATCCCTCTTGGTAATATCAAACAAGTCATCTCCTTGTTTTACATTTACCTTCTTACGGGTAACCTTACCCGCTTTTTGTATGTCTAATTCCAGTTGAGCCTTTATACCTGCTTTGTTATCTACCTTAATCAGGTTGATATAGGCATCGTTGTTAAATCCCTCGATAGCAGCAGTGGCTACTTCAATCTGTTTAACCAGTTTCATTTCATATGCATCAATAGAATCCAGTTTGTACATCATGTTGTAGGGCGTACGATGAGTTGCCGAATATCTCAGACAGCACAAAGGGTTGAGCGAAGCAATGGCCTCTTTTGCTTTTGGGGTATTATCAACGCTCTGAGGTTCATCAATAATAACGATCGGCTTTGTAGCTTTAATCAGATCAATAGGCTTATAACCCAACTTATCGTTATAACGATGAATCAGATTAGACTTGTTGTTTTCATCCTCGTTCTCGAAGCTTTTACGGAAAGCATCGATATTGATAACCATAATTTGAATTGCATCACTGGTCGCAAACGAACGAACTTGTTCAGGTTTCGATGAATCATATA
>JBOFDD010000067.1:0-2529 GCA_051646645.1 Bacteroidales bacterium
ATCGGATAGTATATCCTGAGGCAGAGATTGAAGATATTTGTTTAATTCTTTGATATCCATATGAATAAATTTGTATATTTGCGCTGTTCTAAGTCGGTTCTGTAAGGCGAGGCATTCCTTTGTAGGTGGTGGGGCTATAGCTATCAGGCTATTAATCATGCACAGGCCGACTGTGAAAAACCTACTTTTTCTTTATTAAAAGACCCTTTCTTATCTTCGGATTTCTAACTTCATACCACGACTTGAATGTCATTTTTTCTTTATCAAGCTTACAAACACATGCTATCGCTATACCCTTATAGTATTTGATAAGAATCCAGTTGTTTAGCCTTGATTCTTTATTGTCACGATCTTTATACTCATTACTTAACCATACCTCATCCGGATCAGACATGATTTCGGTAATGCAAGACAGATATTTAGCCCGAAATCCACGAGCCTTCTTTTGATTAGTTGTATGCACATCGTAATCTTTTTTTTCCATATACCAAGTCCTGCCCTTGTAATCGGCAACCGCTAACAATTCTTTGCCATCTATGTTTTTTTTATGGTCATTCCACCAGCTTTCAGCAGTGCCACCATACTCTTTCAGTTCATTAGCATTCGTTCCTATTAACTTTTTGAAAGATGATTCAGCTCCCCATTGAGCAGGAGAAACTTTATCCATATATTTAGCAGCCATATCCGGAAACTTACGGATATACATCTGATCTTTATTGAATACTTCTGCTCTTTTCCCTCTATTAGAGTCCCAGTGCTGTTGTTCAACCATCTTCCATTCAGTTGTCCCATAGTATTCACTAACTATTTCAGAAGACCGTTTTAGCCATTCATCAGAAACCTCATGTCGCATTACAGGTACTACGCGACAACGACACTTCCACCCGTTTGGAGGAAATATTTTATTCCAGTGCGGATCATCACAGCTTAAAACAATACCATCAAGTTTTCGGTGTTCCTCTCTTACTTTATCGTCCCCTGCAGTGGTATATTTCCAGTAAGGAAATAGATTTTTCTTTTTCAGCAGTCTTTGATAATTAGATGCAGATTCAGCTGTAAGAACAGCTGTTTCATATTCTGTTTTCTGCCATTTCTTATTAAATGTATCACATACTACTCCTGCCTTTTTTGAGAATTCTTCAAAGCTTCCGGATTCACGAAATAATTTGTTTAACTCCTGAATTTCTGACAAAGTTTTTGCCGCAGAAAAATGAAACAGGTTTTGTTCAAGGGCTGTAATAAACGAATCATCTCTGAGATTATATGCATAATCTGCATTGTTAACATTCTCTTTAAACGTCGTTTGAACAGCTTTCAAAAGATCTTCTGTGATATAATAAAAAAGTTCAGAATCGAAATAATCAGAATTTCCGTTGGCCACGCGTGCAATAATCCTTTCCTCAAGTGATGCATTATCACTCAGAGTGATGGGGGCTTTTCCATTGAATGCCCCGGCTTGCGGGGCATTGACGAAAAAATCCCATAAACGGATAAAAAAGTTACGATCTGAGTTCTCGATCGTTTCATCTTCCGGTAGTTCTTCCGGATCAAAAACAGGCCGTTGTGAGTTTGTACTTTTAGCAATGGGTTCGCCGTCTTTGGGTACCGGGATAGAGTATTTTTCATGCAGATAGCTTTGCGGAATGTTCATAATGCCTGACAGTTGAACGACATCGGCCACAGATAATTGCTCGGCAGCTTTAGGAAAAATAAATTTACCTCCTGCTACCGGATAACCTCTTGCTTCCAGCATAGGAAGAACATATTGATTCAAAACGCGCTGAACATATCTCAGATCCGATTTATTCTTTCCTTCCTCCACTTCTTTATGTACCTCACCTAAAGATCGTGCGCCTTTATCGCCCTGGACTGTTGTCATTGTTTGTCCAAGTATGGTAATCAGCATCTCCTCATTACAAGCATTGCGGAATTCATTGTAAGATGTTCCTGATCCTGATCCGCTCTCTTTGGTTTCAACATCAGCCTCTTTGGGTATCACCACATAAGGAGCTGATCCGGCTTGTTCGAAAGCCTGCTCAAGTAATTTTCGGCTTTCCGGATCATACGTGTTATACTTACCTACCCGTTGCGGCATACCGAAAAGTTCAATCCATTGAGACCAGTCTCCAAAACCTCCACGTTTATATATAGAATAAGGTGCAGCCTTCATGAGCAGACCGAAGTCTCGATCTTTACCCAGAATGAGTAGTTGAGAATCTCCTTCATACGGTATACCTGTTTCATCCGTATCCTGACGGAGGATGGTCCGGTTGCTTAAATTTATATGTTTAGCCGGGATGGATTCAACATGAAAACCATTATCAAAAGTCAGTTCAACACCTGATCTTCCGAGTATTTTTTTTCTGATAATTCCGATAAGTAAATCTTCCCATGAAGTAGTGTCCATCAGATCGCTTATTTCATCAACCTGTTCTCCGGCTTCATTCTGAAAAGTCAGTTCGGAATTCGTTACGGCGTCAATTCTTTTCTGAACGGCATCACTCAGGACACCATCCAGCATGAGATCAT
>JBOFDD010000068.1:0-4238 GCA_051646645.1 Bacteroidales bacterium
AAATCAAACGAAACAAAGAGCAGGTTATTATCCCCGATCAACCCAAGCGGAAGTCGGTTACTTATACCGATAAAGATCAGCAATTCTCGTTCTTTTCCATCTACAATCGCAGAGAGACTCCCGATCTTTATACCGTTGACGGCATTAAATTGTCATTGAAATATTCGATAATGAATATGATCATGTCCGGACGTATGTTTGATATTCAGGAATCAAACAACGATATTGTCTCTTATCTCGGAGCTACTTCATACTACCTGATGAAGCCCGACTGGGTTTTCTCACCCAATGCATCTGTCGTAAACGGGAAAATACGCGAGGCACTCAGACTTGTAGCCAGAGAGCAGGAGCGCATCGTGCAGCACGGATTCCTCGATTCAGAATTCAATAAAGCGAAAGATGCGCTTAAGAAACGTTACAACCAGACTGCTCAGTCCGGCTTTTACAAGTCAAACAACGATTGGGCAAAAACACTTGAAAATCACTTTTTGCTCAATGCGCCTTACAGCCTTGCCGCAGATGAAGCAAAAGCGTTTTTGCCTGTACTCGAAACCATAACGATTAAAGATATGGAAGCCTTTCATGCAGAACTTTGGGCTGAAAAGAACAGTACAGTAGTTATAGCTGTTCCCGAATCCGATTTTGCTTCGGCTCCCCGCGAAGAAGAGGTGCTCCGTATACTGGCAGAGGTAAAGAACGAAAAATTAGAACCCTATAAAGAGGTAGATTTATCTAAGCCACTTTTTGAGATTACTGAATTCGGTGAAGCAGGATCTGTGATAAAGAAAGAATCGCTTTCTTCTTTACCGGTCTATAAATACAAACTATCCAACGGGGCTGAAATCGTATTTTATAACGATACGATAAAGAAAGGCGAAATCCTTTTCGAGGCCGTAAGTCAGGGTGGGAAAAGTCTTCTCTCTCCGGAGCAGGTGGCCATAGCAGATCTTGCATGCGAAATAGTTAATGAGGGGCCTGTAGGAAATTATTCATTCAACCAATTTCAGCGCTATCTCCGTAATGCGTCAATGAGAATGAATATCTCCATATCCAATGAATCCGAAGGGATCAAAGGATCGGTTTCGACCGATGTATTCGAGCAACTTATGCAAAGAATATATATGTTGTTCTACCATTCTGATTTGCCTGCCGAAAAATACCAGTCTCTTCTTGATGGTAAGAAAGACCGCTATTTTGCTATGAAGAATACGAATGACAATCAGTTCGCTTCATTTGTCGAAGCAGCGCTGACAAAGAGTAAACCTCTGGCAATGCAAACAGACGTTTCGTTAGAAGCAATCAGACAAGTGCTTCACGAACGCTTCTCTTCTCCATCCGACTTTACGTTTTATTTCGCGGGAGCATTGCAGGATGTGGATTTCGAAAAGCTTACGGCCGGATATCTGGGAGGTGGAAAGAAAATGAAGCGCGAACGCTACTCCACGAAATACCTTACACAGCTCAAAGGCGATTCAGAGTTTGTATTCAGAAAAGGAACCGACGAACGTGCCGTTGTACAATATGTGATAGGTGCACCCTACGAAATGAATATGAATAATATGTCTCTGCTTCAGGCCATCAATCCAATGATCAATAAGCGGCTGCACCAAAAAATACGCGAAGAATTGCACCTTGTTTACGATATCCGTTCTGAGTTGAAGCTACGGGCAACACCCCGGGCTCGTGCCGATTTCGAAATATCGTTCAACTGCAATCCCGGAGATGTATCTCGCATAGCAAAAGAAGTGCATGCCGTTTTTGCCGAATTTGCAGCAAAAGGACATGATGAGGCAGAACTTGCAAATATCAAAAGTCAGATGTTAGCTTCAAAAAGATATTTCGAATCCGATAACGGCTTCCGTTTAGGTTGCATCCGCAGTCACGATCAGAATCTGAAAAACGATTACAAAATGCAGATCAGTAACCTTTCGTTTATCGAAGCGATGACAGAAGTACAGATTCAACAAATGTTGTCGCAAATACTTAACAGTAAAGATGGCATGAGTACTGTTTTCTCACTTCAGGCAGAATAGTGTTATTTATAATGGTACCCAAAAGTAGCAGGGCGGTTATACCGACCCTGCTATTTTTCCCTTTTGACGTCTCTACAGACGAACCCGTTGGTAAATTGACATTCGTGTGTTTTACAATGCGGACGCCTGCCAGTCGTCCCTCGTATCTACTAAAAATCCCTACTCAAACCGTCTCATGGCACCGTCATGTTTGAATCTCACGAATCCGGTTTCTCCGTTTCGGTATTTGGCTATGATGATTTCGCCTTCGTTTTTCTGATCCGAATCCCGGTTGTAATACTCCTCACGGTAAAGTAAGCCTATGATATCTGCATCTTCTTCGATAGCCCCCGACTCACGAAGGTCGGACATGAGCGGACGTTTATCCGTTCTTTCTTCCACTTTACGGTTCAGCTGACTGAGCAATACGATGGGGATATTCAATTCTATGGCAAGGTTCTTACACGCTTTGGTGATCTGACTCAGGTCCAGGTGGCGCGAAAGAATGTTATTGCCCGACTGAATCAATTGCAGGTAATCGATAAGAATCGTCTATATTTGAACATTATTATTATATTTGTATCAGAAACAACAAAAATGAAAAAGGTAATAGGCTATTTACGAGTAAGCACAGGCAGTCAAGACGTTAAACGTCAAAAGATGTTGATTAGTGAATTCGCAAAAAAAGAGGGTTATGAGCTAATCAAGTTTATCAGTGATGAAGGTGTATCAGGAACAATTGATGAGCGGGAAGGATTAAACAACTTATATACTCTTACTGTATCTGATTGCGATATGGTAGTAATTACAGAGTTTAGCCGATTCAGCCGTAAATCCTCAATGATTGCCGTAGCTAATGACATCAAATCTATCGTTGATAAAGGAATTGATATTCACGTGCTTAACACTAATAAGACAATCACAAAAGGTTTTGATGAAGAAATAATAGACGTGTTAACTTTGATAATTGAGAGTAACGGAGCAGCGAAAGAAAGAGCAAGGATAATAGAGCGGATGCAGTCAGGAAAACAATCAGCAGCAAAACATAAACCTTTAAATGTTTCAGGACCAAATAATGTTTTCGGGTATACTACTAACAGTAATAAGCAGATAGTTATCAACCCTGAAGAAGCAGAAATAGTTAAAGATATATTTATCAAGTATGCTAACGGTTGGGGTTCTAATGATATATATAAATACCTAATTACCAATAATATAGCACCACAAAAAAAGTGGACACATGCCGAAATATCTAAAACTATTAAACGAGATAGATATATTGGTTATTATCGCTGTAATATTGGAGGTGAAAAGATTGAAAAGTATTATAAAGAGCTACAAATTATAGATAATGAATTGTTTGATTTAGCAAATAAAGCAAGATTGAAAAACAAAACAACAAGAGGAGGAAAGCCAACAACTCACAACGCTGATGCTGTATTACGTGATGTGATGAAGTGCCCTTATTGTGGAGGTGAATATTCACTAAATGTAAGTAACGGTATCGTTAAATATAGATGCTTAAACTCTACTCCACGCAGCATTATTAAATGTAAGGAAAGTAGATATTTGCAACATAAACTATATGATAATGCAGTAATTAAAGCAATTAGCAGTGATGCAATTATTCAAAGGGTAAATGATAATGCCAATGAAATATTAGGTAATAACACAAAACATATTGAAGAACTTAAAGCAAAGAATAGTGTATATACACTTCACATTGAAGAACTTAAATTGAAGTGGAAAAAGTACTTTGACAAGGCTATTAAATTTGATATAAGTGATGAGGATATAGCTATATTTAAAGGTGATATTGATAAACAGATAGACAATAACAATACACTGATAAAGGATAATTTAAACACTATCAAGAAACTCAATTCGGTAAACAATCATATATCTAACCTATCAGATAACACTTTCAATGATATGATTAATGAGGTGAACGGTGATAGAGGTAAAGCCAAACAGTTAGTTAATGAGTTTGTAGATGTTATTTATGTGTGGGGATATGATAAATTCATATTGCTGCAAATTATTCGCAAAGATGGTAACGAGCAATATATCTTTATTAAATTGTGGACACTATAATGGTCCCCTAAATTTGGACAGTCGCTTAAGGTGGATATAAAAGTATTATATTTACCAAAAACGAAAATCAAATGAGAAGAAAAATCTCTCCATCACTAAAAGCAAAAGTAGCCTTAGAGGCAATGAAAGGAA
>JBOFDD010000069.1:0-4008 GCA_051646645.1 Bacteroidales bacterium
AAATACTGTAGAAAAGAGGAAGGAAATAATAAATGGCTAAAATGAGAATATCACCGGAATTGAAAAAACTGATCGAAAAATACCGCTGCGTAAAAGATACGGAAGGAATGTCTCCTGCTAAGGTATATAAGCTGGTGGGAGAAAATGAAAACCTATATTTAAAAATGACGGACAGCCGGTATAAAGGGACCACCTATGATGTGGAACGGGAAAAGGACATGATGCTATGGCTGGAAGGAAAGCTGCCTGTTCCAAAGGTCCTGCACTTTGAACGGCATGATGGCTGGAGCAATCTGCTCATGAGTGAGGCCGATGGCGTCCTTTGCTCGGAAGAGTATGAAGATGAACAAAGCCCTGAAAAGATTATCGAGCTGTATGCGGAGTGCATCAGGCTCTTTCACTCCATCGACATATCGGATTGTCCCTATACGAATAGCTTAGACAGCCGCTTAGCCGAATTGGATTACTTACTGAATAACGATCTGGCCGATGTGGATTGCGAAAACTGGGAAGAAGACACTCCATTTAAAGATCCGCGCGAGCTGTATGATTTTTTAAAGACGGAAAAGCCCGAAGAGGAACTTGTCTTTTCCCACGGCGACCTGGGAGACAGCAACATCTTTGTGAAAGATGGCAAAGTAAGTGGCTTTATTGATCTTGGGAGAAGCGGCAGGGCGGACAAGTGGTATGACATTGCCTTCTGCGTCCGGTCGATCAGGGAGGATATCGGGGAAGAACAGTATGTCGAGCTATTTTTTGACTTACTGGGGATCAAGCCTGATTGGGAGAAAATAAAATATTATATTTTACTGGATGAATTGTTTTAGTACCTAGATTTAGATGTCTAAAAAGCTTTAACTACAAGCTTTTTAGACATCTAATCTTTTCTGAAGTACATCCGCAACTGTCCATACTCTGATGTTTTATATCTTTTCTAAAAGTTCGCTAGATAGAGTTCTATATTAGAGATGTAAAGAGTTTTGGTGAAGAGGTTTGTGAGTATGGCTTTTATAACCAGGGTGCAATGAGAAGCACTAACAGCAGCTAGCTTAAGAACGCATAGGATATACTTTTTATGGAAGTCACAGAGGAGGAATAAAATTTGAACAGGATTAACAGAGTAACCTCTATTCTTATTCAGCTGCAATCAAAAAAAATAATTCCTGCCAAAGAAATTGCACAGCGATTTAATATAAGCTTAAGGACAGTTTACAGAGATATCCGGACACTTGAAGAAGCCGGAATACCAATTGGATCTGAGGCCGGAAAAGGATATTTTCTTGTAGAGGGCTTCCTACTTCCGCCGGTAATGTTTACAGCGGCGGAAGTGGGTGCATTGATTACAGCAGGGAAATTTTTAAATTGCCATGGAGATGAATCATTTATAAAGGATTTTGATTCAGCTATGTATAAAATCAAATCTATTTTGAAGCATGGTGAAAAAAACTATGCACAGGAGTTGGAGAACAGTATTAACGTGTACAGCACATCTGGACAGAAAAATACATTGGCGGATAACGTTATTGCAGCAATTCAGACTGCAATCTGCAATAAAAGGGTAATATCAATTCAATATCCTGCATCAGGAGGGCAAGAACCGGAAAGCAGAATGATAGAGCCTATATCACTGGGGTTTTATGAACAGAACTGGTACTTAATCGGTTTTGCAGGCTAAGAAATGAATATAGGAATTTTCGTGTGGATCGGATTAAAAGCATTTGCATAGAAGAAGAGCTCTGTCAAAGCCATGATGGCTCTTTGGAACAAATATTAAAACAAATGCTTTCATATAAAAAACTATATAATGTAATTCTTAGAGCTGAAAAAGGGGAGACATACAATTCTATCAAGAACAGGTATTCTCTCGGCTTCCTTGAAGAAACCGATTTGGGAAGTAAAATGGAAATCGAATTCCAGACAGATTCCTTTGAGATATTGAGCAAGCAGCTGATTGAATATGGATCAGGCATTGAAATAGTCCAACCTGATGAATTAAAATGCATAACCCGTAAACACCTGGCACAAATTACGAATCACTGCCTAAACTTGATTTAGAGAAAGCGATTGGTCTGTTATGTATTTTTTGTAAGGTTTCATATCCCCTGCTGACATACAGCTGTCAGTGTATTATGATATTCTACTATCAAAAAGGAGGATTGAAAAATATGAAACCAAAGATAATTATGCACACACAAATTAGCCTTGATGGCCGCATTAAAGGCTTTGATAATCCGGAAGTTTACTACCAGGTTGCCGGGGGAATTCATTCGGATGCGGTGCTGTTTGGGTCCAATACTGTTTTTACTGCATTTGAAAAATATCCTGCTGAAACAGAGGCTGATTTTGAGAAAATCATAACAAGCCCGGAGGACCCCAGACCAATAGGAGTCATACCTGACAGCAGAGGTATCTTGAGAAGTCTTCATTGCTTAAGAAATCTTGGATATCTGAAGGAAATTGTCATTCTGGTATCAACTGCCACTCCGAAGGAATATTTGAATTATTTGGAGGAAAGGCATTACCCATATATTGTGTCAGGAAATGATCATGTGGACTATGAAAAAGCCTTTCAGATCCTGCATGAGCAATATGGGTGTAAATACATGCGGACAGACAGTGGCGGTGGATTAACCAACAAATTATTAGAAAACGGACTTATTGATGAAATCAGTCTTGTGATATCACCATGTTTTGTAGGTAATAAAGAAAAACAACTATTTGATAACCTTCTGTTATCTGAAAAAGTTAATTTGGAATTGCAGGGAACAGAGAATGCAGAACATGGCTGTCTGTCATTGCGCTATGCTGTGAAAAATAAGGATTAGTGCAGCATACTTTAAAAAGTGTCTGTTGGGACAGTGTCCTAAAGGAAGCATAAGCTCATGGCTAGCGGCGGTGTTAAAGTAACGGCACTCGGCCCCAATATATAGTTGATATGCCCCTAAGCCTTTGAGGGCAAGGCGGTCAACCGCGCCTTTTCCGGTCCGCATACAGTCGTTCAATGAGGGTATCAAGCTCGGCAATGCGGCGGTGCTTCTCGGTGGTTCGTTTCTTCGCCGCCGTTTTCGGCTAATTCTAATTGATCCGAACTGTAAGGATAAGCAATTATCCGGGGCTAGTTAAGTATCTTAGAGAGGAAGATAAAGATAAGTAAACCAATTTTAAAGTTGTACCGAATAAAGCCTTCAAGAGGACAACATGCTTTTGAAGGCTTTATTGCTTACAATTACTTGGATTGTAACGCAAAAGCAGGCACCAAATCAATGAAAAATAGCCTATCCAGGCGACTGTTTCAGAAATATGGGCTTCCGCCAAGGGGATACCAGTGGGGTGCGACATCTTTTTTGCCCACTCAAGGCACGTTGAGTGTGTTGTCTTGATGTCGAGGGTGGAGAAATATGACTAAACAAAATACTGATAAATAAAGGGTTTCCTGACATTGAACTTTTCCCATCGCTACTTTGCCGAGGATGTTAATGTCGGGAAACCCTTATTTTTATTTTTAGAGGAAATATATCAACTCTCCTTAAAGTGATAGGGTTGAGTTGATAGATTAGATAACTTCGTGGGGTTGTGGAGATATAAATGCTAAGATAATAATGTACAGAGTTGCTAATATGTCTATGTATAATAGAAGGTAAAATTTAGCACAGTATTAATGGTGATTAATATGATTTATATGATAAACATTAATACTGAAATATTTTTAAGATCAGTAAAAGATTTAAATAAGCTAAAACTTTTAGTCGAGGTTAATAATTTGGATAGACCTAATTTTAGTGCCATAGCTAGAGAATTAGGAGTGGATAGAAGAACAGTTAAAAAGTATTATGATGGAGATATAAAGAAAGTTAGAAAATCTAAAAAATCAAAGATAGATGATTTTTATGATATCATTTCGAGTTTGCTTTCAGCAGAAACGGACCAAATATTTTATTATAAATCTCATCTCTATAGATATTTGGTTAGAGAAAAAGGATTAGATTGTTCAAGAAGTAATTTTAATTA
>JBOFDD010000070.1:0-5518 GCA_051646645.1 Bacteroidales bacterium
AGTCAAGCACAATATCTCTGTGATTCGATATAAACAGATACTCCTGTTCCTTATCCAGTTCCTCTAATCCTTCGGTTACGATACCTTTCGTCGTTGTAGTGACGATATATTCGATAACACGAAGCATAATAGCATGTTGAAACTCATTCTTTGAATGAACGGAAAGCAGTATCTGCTTTAACTCCTCATAGCGAATAAAAGGAACTGCTTTTGTGACAACAGCTTCAAAGGTAGGATCTTCGACAAGTCTTTTCAGCACATCATGTACTTCCTCGTCGTGAAACGGGCGAATATCGTCAAAGTTCTCTTGGTTATCCATTGTTTTGCTGGAATTCGTTTTCAATAATATCACACATTACGTCCTGAATTTTCAGACCTGCAGCAGCAATTTGCTGAGGAATGAAGCTTGTAGTGGTCATACCCGGAGTTGTATTTACCTCAAGCAGATAAATCTCTCTGTCGGCATTGATAATATAGTCAATGCGGATAATACCTTTACAACCCAGAATATCGTAGATATTTGAAGTCAACTCCTGTACTTCAGCCGTAAGCTCATCATCAATACGAGCAGGAGTAATTTCCTCCACTTTCGATGCTGTATATTTCGCTTCGAAATCAAAGAATTCGTTTTTACTTACCACTTCCGTAACCGGGAACACAACTTCTTTATCTATAGTTTTATAACAACCACAAGTGATTTCTGTTCCCTCCAAACACGATTCGATCAAAACTTCTTCACCTTCGGCAAATGCTTTTTCAACCGCCTCGTAGATTTGTCCCGGATTTTTCACTTTAGTCACACCAAAGCTTGAACCGCCAACGTTTGGTTTAACAAAGCAAGGAATACCGGCAATATCCACCACGTCTTCAGCCTCAAGATACTGACCTTTACGCAGGCGGATTGAATCAGCTACGTTCACACCAAAGTCGCGAAGAAACTGATTACAGGTATATTTATTGAAAGTAATAGCAGAAGCAAGAACGCCACACGATGAGTAAGGAATGCCAAGCAACTCGAAATAGCCTTGAAGAATTCCGTTTTCGCCCGGTGTTCCGTGGATTGTGATATAGGCAAAATCAAACTGAACTTTAGAGCCGTTCAACTCAAACGAAAAATCGTTTTTGTCTACCGGGATCTTCTGATCATCCAGTGCCACATACCATTCCTTGTTGCGGATAATAACCGTGTAACGGTTGTATACTTCAGGATCGATAAATATCATTAATCCTTCTGCACTTTTCATGGAAACGACCCATTCCGAAGAGTCTCCACCTGCTATGATTGCTATATTTCTTTTCATATTATTATATCATTCTGAAATTTCTCTATTCTGAACATAACCTCTCCATTTATCCATCAGCTCAATCATGTCTGAAGGTACATCTGCGGTAAAGAACATCTCTTCGCCCGTACGCGGATGAATGAAGCCCAGAGTCTGCGCATGCAGCGCCTGACGCGGACAGGTTTTGAAACAGTTCTGTACAAACTGTTTGTATTTGGCAAACGTAGTACCTTTGAGTATATCGTGTCCTCCGTAGCGTTCATCGTTGAACAACGTATGGCCGATATACTTCATATGCACACGAATCTGGTGAGTACGCCCTGTTTCAAGCTGGCATTCCACCACCGTAACATAGCCCATGCGTTCGATAACACGGTAATGTGTAACGGCAGGTTTTCCGTAGTCTCCCTCAGGAAAGACAGCCATCTGCATACGGTCTTTCAGGCTGCGCCCGATATTCCCTTCGATACGCCCCTCGTCTTCTTTAACTGTTCCCCATACTACTGCTACATATTTACGTTTGGTCGTTTTATTGAAGAACTGAAGACCAAGATGACTTTTTGCTTCAGGTGTTTTAGCTACGACAAGAAGACCAGATGTATCTTTATCAATACGGTGAACAAGACCTACGCGCGGGTCGTCAATCTCAAAGTCCGGATCTTTCTTGAAATGGTAAGCCAGTCCGTTTACCAGTGTTCCGTGATAGTTTCCATGTCCCGGATGCACAACAAGTCCCGGTTGCTTGTTTACAACCAGCAGATCATCGTCCTCGTAAACAATATCGAGCGGAATATCCTCCGCTATAATTTCCATTTCGCGCGGAGGCGTAGACAATACGATGCGAACGACATCGCACGGCTTAATTTTATAGTTGGATTTTACCGGCTTATCGTTAACCAGAATACAACCATTATCGGCTGCGCTCTGGATTCGGGTGCGTGTGGCATTAAGCAGTCGCTGCGTCAGATATTTATCAATGCGCAGAGGCGACTGTCCCTTATCGACAGTAACGGAGTAATGTTCATACATTTCATTTGATTCCGTGGGGGGAAGATCCTCCTCCTGAACCTCATCCAATTCTTCTATTTCTTCTATCATATTACTTCTTTCTGTTCGATTTAAAACCAGGACTCTTCTTTTTCCTCGATGATGATGGTCGAATCCGCTACTTCTTTCGGCTCACCATTACCAACAAGGATAGTCAATCCGCTACCGTAAGGCAACTCTTTGTTGTTTGACAAACTTCTGCCGTTGTAGGTAACATCAAGCACAAGATCTTTATAAGCTGACGGCTTGCGCACAATATCAACCACCTTAAAGCCCAATGCCTCAAGTGTAGCTACGACCTGACGGTATGAATTATCGCGAAGATCAGGCACTGCCACTTTTTTCTGTGAGCGGGCATTGATGGTCAGGAATATAATCCGGTTCTCTTTCACTTTTGCATTTGCTGCCGGCAATTGCTCTACAATTGCACCCGGAGCAGTCGTTCTCGAATAAACAGAGTCAACAACCTGGTAACGCAATTTATCTTTAGACAGGGCCTGCGAAGCCTCATCAATCTGAAGACCTTTTACATCGGGAACGGTGATTGCCTGATTGTGGTGTGTATAAACACCCAACCACCAGAGAAGACCAAAAATTAACACAACCGCGATGCCGATTGCTAACAGAATATTTTTGGTATAAAAATTCCAAAGTAGATTCTTAAATCCCTTACCTGCTTCCATATAGCCTGATTAATTTTATTTCAAAATGGTTCGTTTGAGATATATTCTGCAAATATAGCTATAAACAAAAAAAGTAAAGGCTTCTCATTCGAGAAACCTTTACTTTTAAATGGATTATCTTCAAAAAGAAGTGTATCTTATTTCAAACCGTTGTATTCATCAGATACAGTTAGTTTTTTTCTTCCACGAGCACGGCGAGCTGCAAGAACGCGGCGACCGTTAGCTGTAGACATTCTTTCACGGAATCCGTGTTTGTTTTTTCTTTTTCTGTTTGAAGGTTGAAATGTTCTTTTCATCGCGATATTTTGTTTATATTATTACTTCATCTGTATCTGAGCAAAAGAGCAGATGTAGGCTCCATAATGGTGACACAGAGTCATTAAATCAAAAATAATGGAGCGTTTCTACATTATTCTTTCGGCTCGCAAAAATACTGACTTTTTTCTAAATTCCAAAATGTTGACCCAAAAAGTAGCACTTACTTAGGTAATTTTATCTTCTCTACTGCTTGATAGTAAGGTAAAAAAGATATCTTTGTTTCAAATTGTTAATTGATCATGAATAAATCAACAATACGTTCACATATTGCTTCGCTCCGAAAATCGCTGAGCCATGAAGAGATCGAAAAATTGTCCTCAGAGAACATCCGCTACTTTCTTAATCTGAAAGAAGTTGCCGAAGCTAAAAGCATTTTACTGTATGCAGCTCTTCCGAAAGAGGTACAAACTCTTCCTTTAATCCATGCCCTGTCAGCAAATAAACAGATCTGGCTGCCCAGGGTAGTGGGTCAGGAACTTGAGATTCGAGCCTACGAAGGTGATTCTTCGCTTGAGTGCGGTCATTTCGGCGTTCCCGAACCGACAGGATATCTTTGTTCCGATCCGGAAGGCATAGACCTTGTCCTTGTTCCGGGTGTAGCATTTTCACGTAGTGGTGCACGCATGGGATATGGAAAAGGATTTTACGACCGGCTCTTACCGAAGCTTCGCGCCGGAAAAATCGGATTTGCATTTGACTTTCAACTCTTTGATCATATCCCGACCGAAGATCATGATGAACATATGGACCTGATTATTACCAGTTCCGGAATTATTGTTCCTTCACGATAGCATCAACACTTTTCTTTTTTAGATCAAACTTATCATATGCATCGACAATACGCTGGACAAGTTTGTGACGAACGATGTCGGATTTATTAAATTCAACTTTACCGATACCCGGCACATGCTTAAGAATTTTAAGCGCCTGAATAAGACCCGATGTCTGGGAAGGCGGAAGGTCAATCTGGGTAATATCTCCGGTTATAATCATCTTTGAGTTCATTCCCAGACGGGTAAGGAACATCTTGATCTGATGTGTTGTAGTATTCTGCGCTTCATCAAGAATAACAACGGCATCGCTCAGCGTACGACCACGCATAAAAGCAAGCGGTGCAATCTGAATAATATTGGTCTCCATCAACTCTTTCAGCTTCGCAGCAGGGAGCATATCCTGCAACGCATCATACAAGGGTTGTAAATACGGATCAATCTTTTCTTTCATATCTCCCGGAAGGAATCCCAGCTTCTCACCAGCTTCGACTGCAGGACGGCTCAGAATAATCTTGCGAACCTCTTTGCGTTTTAATGCTCTTACGGCAAGCGCAATAGCCACATACGTTTTCCCGGATCCGGCAGGACCAAGTGCGAAAACAAGATCGTTCGTATCAAAATCATCAACCAGCTTCTGCTGATTTTCGGAACGTGCAACGATTGATTTCCCGTTAACACCGTGAATAATCAGATTATCCTGCTTTTGTTCTTTCGGTGCTCCACCTTTAACTATACTCAGAATAATCTCTTCATTCAACTGATTGTATTCCACACAATATTTTTCCAGCTCGCCAATACGTTCTTCGAAAAGAGCTGTTTCAAGCTCATCACCCATCACTTTAATTACATTACCACGGGCAATGATTCTCAATTTGGGAAATAAGTTTTTTAAAAGCTGAATATTGCTGTTGTTTACTCCGTAAAACACAACAAGATCAGCCAGTTCTAAATGTATAATGCGTTCTATCATTTGTTTCATTCATTGTTTTACAGCTTGCCTTCGTCGGCATAACTGTAATAGGATTGTTCACATAAAATAATATGATCCAGTAATCTTAAATCCATATAGCGGGCTGCCTCCGAGATTTTCTGCGTCAGTTTATTATCCTGCGGACTCGGTGCGGTATTTCCCGACGGGTGGTTATGGCATGCAATTATCGAAGTTGCTGCGGCTAATAAAGCCGGACGTAAAATAAGCTTTACATCCACACTCGTTGCAGCTACTCCTCCCTGACTTACCTTAACCTGATTCATAATCTTATTTGCCGGACTCAGCAACAAGATCCAGAATTCCTCATGATTCAGGCTTCCCAACTGGGGATAAAAGAAATTAAAGACATCCGCACTGCTTGTGATTGTGGTGCGCTCCTGCACCTCTGCAAAGGAGAAACACACGAAATTCAGTTTTTTTTTT
>JBOFDD010000071.1:0-1576 GCA_051646645.1 Bacteroidales bacterium
ATTAGCATTTATCAGTAAGCAGAATAAATAAAAACTCTATTAATACAAAATTATGAAAGGCATTGTTCTTGCAGGCGGGTCAGGTACCCGACTTTATCCAATTACCAAAGGAGTATCCAAACAGATGCTGCCGATTTATGACAAACCGATGATCTTTTATCCGATATCTGTATTGATGCTGGCAGGCATAAAAGAGATTTTGATTATTTCGACACCTAATGATCTTCCGGGATTTCAACGTTTGTTGGGAGATGGTTCTGATTATGGAGTAAAGTTTGAATACGCAGAACAACCAAGTCCTGACGGACTGGCTCAGGCTTTTATAATTGGAGAAGAGTTTATTGGTAATGATTCTGCATGTCTGGTATTAGGAGATAATATTTTCTATGGTCAAAGCTTTTCAAAAATGCTGAAAGAAGCTGTTGTAAATGCAGAGAGAGATAATAAAGCAACAGTTTTTGGTTACTGGGTAAATGACCCGGAGCGTTATGGCGTTGCTGAATATGATGCTGAAGGAAACGTGCTTTCTATTGAAGAAAAGCCGTCAAATCCAAAATCAAATTATGCGGTAGTTGGTTTGTACTTCTATCCGAATAAAGTAGTTGATGTAGCAAAAAATATCAAACCATCAGCACGTGGAGAGCTGGAGATCACAACTGTCAATCAGGAATTTCTGAAAGATGGAGAGCTAAAGGTACAAACTTTAGGTCGTGGTTTTGCATGGCTGGATACAGGTACTCACGATTCACTTTCCGAAGCATCTACTTTTGTAGAAGTTATTGAGAAACGTCAGGGATTGAAGATTGCATGTCTGGAGGAAATCGCTTATAAACAAGGTTGGATTTCAAAAGAAAAGCTAGTCGAATTGGCTCAGCCAATGATTAAGAATGAGTATGGGAAATATTTATTAAAAATAACGGAGAGCAAATAACAGATTAAAAATCTTCTATGGTTTACTTATTTGTTTGCTTGATATTAATATGAATGTAATTAAAACAGATATAGAAGGGGTTGTAATTTTAGAGCCTCGTATTTTTGGCGATGAGAGGGGATATTTCTTTGAGTCATTTTCTCAGAAGCAATTTGAAGAAGAAGTTTGTAAAACAACTTTCGTTCAGGACAATGAATCAAAATCTTCTTATGGAGTCTTAAGAGGTCTTCATTTTCAGAAACCACCTTGTTGTCAGTCAAAACTGGTTCGCGTGGTTCAGGGAAAAGTGCTTGACGTTGCCGTTGATATGCGTAAAGGGTCACCGACTTTCGGAAAATCTGTTGCAGTTGAGTTATCTGCCGAAAACAAACGTCAGTTTTTTATCCCACGCGGATTTGCCCACGGATTTGTTGTTCTAAGCGAAGAAGCCATATTTCAATATAAATGCGACAATTACTACGCACCCGAATCCGAAGGTTCTGTAGCATGGAACGATCCGACGATCGACATTGACTGGCAAATCAATCCCGAAGATGTGAAATTATCAGCCAAAGACCAGATAGCACCTAAACTCGAAGAGGCCTGGACTTTCGATTATAGTGACAAACTCTATTAAGAACTGAAAATGAATATACTTATAACCGG
>JBOFDD010000072.1:0-10431 GCA_051646645.1 Bacteroidales bacterium
TAGCTACTTGCAAACTTTCATTTGCCAGTAGCTAAATGAATTTAGCAAGTAGGTAATTCGGGTTTGCTACCGGCTGAAGAAAGTCACTAAGCAAATCACACGCAGGATTTTTCTCAAAATCATCTGCCATCTTACACAAAACAGGTCTATATTACTAATAATCAAAAACTTACAACACAATCACACAAACTGATCTTACACCCATCTTACACTCATCTTACACCAACCGTAACAAGATATATACCACTATATATCAACATATTAATAAATCAATATATCAAAAAGTGTAAGATGAGAGATGAAAATTCAAAAAAAATGAGGAGAATGGAAAATGGGGGAAAATAAACAAAAGACGCGATTATTAAAAAACACATACGTACCCTGGTTATTAATGCTGCAATTTTGAACCACGGTCATATCTCGTCAATATTGACAAGATATGACCCTACAAGAATGACAACTTCAGCAGTCTCACATGACTGTTTTTTCTCAAAATCTACCGTCACCCGTCACCTTCCTGAAACAAACACTGATTATCAAATCTTTAGGGGTGACGGCAACCCGAATTTACCGTCACCCTGCCGTCACCTTTACCGCCACCACTTATCCCACTTTAAATCAAACCCTTACAACCAAAAGGTGACGGGTGACGGCAAATTCGGCAAAAAAACGTATTGGCTAAACAGTGTGTATAACATATCAGAGCGAAAGAAAGAAAAAACAAAAACGGATACGAGTTGTTTTTACTTAGAAGCTGTTTAAAAATTTACAAACAGTTTCTAAGTAAAAACAACAAACATAGCATGGACGGAAACAGTAAATCGAAAGCATACCTGGGACATTTGATGGCTTTATCAACCATCATTATCTACAGTTTCAATACCAACTTTATGAAAACGCTTATGCCTGAGTGGATCAGTCCTTTTGGTCTGGTGCTATTACGAACTACCACTTCGGCTCTTGGGTACTGGCTCATCTGCCTTTTCGTGAAGAAAACGAAGGAACAGAAACCGACTTTGCATGAGAAGCTAATGATGATGCTGGGAGGTGTACTTGGTATGGGTGCCAATATGCTGCTTTATATTAATGGGGTTTCACTGACTGGTTCGGTGGATGCTTTTATTATCCGGACTTTTCAGCCTACGATCGTATTTGTACTCTCGGTTATCTTTCTGCATAAGGTATTCAACTTCACGAAATTTGCCGGAATCATTGTCGGACTGTTAGGTGCTGCTTACGTTTCGATCGTCCCTCATGGTGGTGTAACCGATTCATTCTGGGGGGACATTCAGGTTTTATTTTCATCTGTTACTTACGCCTTTTTCCTTGTACTGATCAAACCTTACACGCAAAAATTCAATCCTTTTCTTGTTATGAAATGGATGTCTTTCAGTGCCTTTATCTTCACATTTCCTTTTGGTATTAAAGAGGTAATTGAGGCTCCTGTATTTCATCAGGCATTTGAATGGGTGGTCTGGGGTAAGATTCTTTACACGCTGATATTCTCAACTATGATTGCTTATATTCTTGCCATAGGTGCTCTTCATTATATATCGGCATTTAAAGACAGTCTTTATATCTATCTGCTACCGGTGTTTGGTACAATTGTAGCAGTATGGATGGGTGTTGACCGCTTCTCATGGCACGATCCGATCGGACTTGCATTTATTCTTGCAGGTTTTTACCTGATCAATCGCGAAAATATTAATCAGATGTTCAGTAAGAACAAATGAGATAAACAGAATAACAATTGAGGTCATATCAACTTTATGAAAAGTCGATATGACCTCAATAACCTAATCCTTAATGTTATGAATAATTACAATGTAGTGATGGAGATTGATGATAACAAAAAATGGTATCATCTGCTTGAAAGAATTGAGAACCTTAAGAAATTTCCTGAGGTTAGTGAGAATGTGAATGTAATTGCTTCGGATACTGCTGTACTTACCTATCTGAACAATACCGAACTGGAATGTATCCGAACTCAGATGGAGAAATTGAGTGAAAAGAATGTACATTTCTTTATCTGCACAAATACATTGAAAAAATATGGAATTGCACGCGAGAGATTACTTCCGTTTGTGAAAGTAGCCGAGCAGGGTGCAATTGTTGAAGTACTAAAATTGCAGGACGACGGATACAAATACATCAAAATCTGATCGCCAGACAACAAAAACAGAAAGAGCTGTCATGTAATCGTATGACAGCTCTTTCTGTTTTATTTTAATTGCCCAAGTGCAAGTTCACGGCATTCAGCCCGTTTTATTTTCCCGCTTTCCGTAAGAGGAAGATATTCAATCTGAAAATACTGTTTCGGAATTTCATACCTTGCCAAAAGCCGTGTGAGGGATTCCGAAAGAACAGCAGGTTCGAAAGCCTCTTCGTATAAAAGAACGACCTGTTCGCCCAACTTGATATCAGGTACGGATGTAATAACAAAACTACGGGTAAACAGCGATGCAATCTTCGATTCAATCTGTTCAATATGTAGTTTCACCCCACCACTGTTTATGACGTTATCTGCACGACCTATAACACGAAACGCTCCGGACTCATTGAACTCCACACAGTCATTTGTCACTAAAACGTCGGGGCAAACCCGTGGTGCTGAAATCACCAGCGTACCTGCATCACTAAGCGAAAACTTCACCTCATCAAGCGGTGTGTAATAAGGCGAAGCATGGATTCCCGAAACCCTGCGCATGGCAATATGAGACAGTGTTTCTGTCATCCCGTATGTGGAATAAACAGCATTATTGAAAGATCTTAACCGCTCTTCCAGCTCCTGATCAATGGCTGCACCACCGACAATCACATTACGAATCGATTCGAAACGCTTTTTCTGCACCTCATCGTTAATACTGTTATACACCTGAAGCGGAATCATAGCTACAAAATCATACGAGTTGTTATTCTCAGCCAACGGATATCCGTTTACTTCTGTTGTATCCAGACGAAATCCGCAGACAAGAGCTCTCACAAGCATCATTTTGCCGGCAATATAGCTGACAGGCAAACAAAGCAAAGCGCATGACGATGCTGACAATCCGAGATACTTACAGGTAAAAACGGCACTTGCCTGCATCCGGTCTTTCTCAACCTGCATGGCCTTTGGTACGCCTGTAGATCCGGAAGTATGTACCGTAATGAGCGGTGAATCATCGAACCACTCTTTCAGAAACACAAGAACAGCTCTTTCTATTCCGCTTTCAGGCATTGCGATCCTGTTTTTGCGGATATCTTCCGCCGAAATAAGCTCCCCATTGAGGTTTAGCGTTTGCTTATTTCTATCTGATCTGAACATACTCATACGCCAACAAAAGAAGGGGTTTCGTACTCTTGTGGATTAAGCCATAGCTGATCCTTACGGATTGAAAGCGGAAAAGGTATATTATCCGTATATAGCATACCTGTTCCGAGTCCTTGCGGCAAATGCAACTCGTGAGTCGCAGTCCACTGAGCTATTGCGTTAAGCCCGATATTGGATTCGAGTGCGGAAGTAATCCACCAGGGAACGGATTGCATCCCGGCATATTCAATCCACTCGGCACATCCGGTCAAACCTCCGTGCAAAGAAGGTTTAAGGATAATATACTGCGGATCGATTGTTTGCAGCAGCTTCTGCTTCAGAACCGGATCATTCACACCGATCAGTTCTTCGTCAAGAGCAACCGGCACAGGAGTATTGCGGCAAAGGTCAGCCATAGCCTCCCATTGTCCGGCACGGATTGGTTGTTCTATGGAGTGAATGTCGTATTCCGACAGACGTTTAAGTTTCTCACTTGCATCCGCCACGGCAAAAGCACCGTTTGCATCCACACGCAGTTCAATATCATTCACATTGAATTGCTCACGGATAAACTTCAGCAACGAGATCTCTTCCTGAAAATCAATTGCACCGATTTTCAGCTTAATACACCGGAAGCCCTGTTCGAGTTTTGTCACAATCTGGTCATACATTTTCTGGCGGGGTCCCATCCAGATCAGTCCGTTAATGGTAATGCCCTCCTCACCACGAGAAAATGTATTGTCCCACAAGTTCACACTTCCCACCTGTTCGTACTGACGAAAGGCCGTTTCGAATCCAAAAAGCATAGAAGGATAATTACGCAGCTCCTCATTATCGAAACAACCGTACTGCTCTGCACGTGCAGCAAACGCACGCAACACCTCTTCATAGTCCGGCAGATTATCGCAACTCAGGTCCAACAACGGTGCGCACTCTCCCACTCCGTAAACAGAAGGATTATCGAGCGACCGCACAATCAGAAACCAGACCTGACGGAAATGGTAAACCCCACGGGAAGTTCCCGCAGGGTTTTTAAATTGTAAACGGTAAGGATGAATCTCTATTTTGAATTTCATGCCTGTCTGTTTTATAGTATCAAGGGAATTTCGGATATTTTTTAAAGTCAGGCTTACGTTTCTCAAGGAAAGCATGTTTTCCTTCCTGAGCCTCTTCTGTCAGATAATAAAGCAAAGTCGCATTTCCGGCAAACTCCTGCAAACCTGCCTGACCGTCCAACTCGGCATTCATACCCAGTTTCAGCATACGCAAAGCCATCGGGCTGTGTTGCATCATCGTCTGAGCCCACTCTACCACTTCGTCTTCCAGCTGATCGAAAGGAACGACTTTGTTTACCAGTCCCATATCCAATGCTTCCTGAGCTGAATACTGACGGCAAAGGAACCAAATCTCGCGTGCTTTTTTCTGACCTACGATACGAGCCAGATAAGACGATCCGAATCCGGCATCAAAACTACCTACTTTAGGACCGGTCTGACCGAAAATAGCATTTTCGGATGCGATAGAAAGGTCACACATGACATGAAGAACATGACCACCTCCGATAGCAAATCCGTTTACCATTGCGATAACCGGTTTCGGCATTGAGCGGATTTGTTTCTGAACATCCAGGATATTCAAACGTGGCACTCCGTCTTTACCTACATAGCCACCTACCCCTTTTACGTTCTGATCGCCACCCGAACAGAAAGCTTTGTCACCTGCTCCCGTAAGAACGATAACCCAGATATCCTGATCTTCGCGACAGATACGCAATGCGTCGCTGATTTCCATAGACGTAGTAGGCGTAAAAGCATTGCGGTAACGCGGTCTGTTTATTGTAATTTTGGCAATCCCTTCGAAATATTCAAAAAGAATTTCTTCGTACTCTTTAATCGTTTGCCATTCTCTTTTAGTTGCCATATTCTTCTGTTGATTTTAAATGGTGAAAATATGCTTTAAACACGACCGGATTTACCTCATGCGAAGTAAAGACTTCAAGAAACAGAGGTTTATCTGTGGTTGTGTCTGTAAATCTGTCTAATTTTTCGTGCAGTTCTGTGCGGTTATGTGCCGACAGATAATGAAAGCCACGGCTTTCAGCCCACACTTTCGCTTCGGCCTGATGGTGACAGGCGATGTAATCATTTAATGCAGCCGACTGATCTGCTCCGGGTAGCAGGTGAAATATGCCACCGCTTCCGTTGTTGATCATCATAATCCTCAGTTTGCTGCTTAAATGGCGGTTCCAGAGCGCATTCATATCGTAAAAGAAGCTCAGATCACCCGATATCAGGAAGGTCGTCTGATTATTCAGCGCAGCAAATCCGACTGCCGTTGAAACAACACCGTCAATCCCGCTCACACCCCTGTTGCTGTAAACCTTCGTATCGGGAGGCAGCGGAAACAATTGAGCATTGCGGATTGAAGAACTGTTCCCCAAATGCAGGGCTACACCCTCAGGCAAGCTATCCAGAAAATCACCCACTACGGTAAGATCTGAATACTCTGCTTTTTTTGCCCAGGCTTCTCCCCGGTTGGATAAACGGTTTGAACGCAAAATCCATTCCTGAGAATAGTTAGTTTCTTTTGCTCCTTCCTCCTGCAATAAAGCTTCGAAGAAAGTAGCCGGATCAACAGATAAAATATCTGTAAGCGTTCCGAATGAATCGATCACCTCATCCGTATCACTGATCCACCAATGAGTTGATACAGCCTGTTTACGCAAATATTGTTTGATTCTTTTTGAAACCAGATGACCTCCGAAAGAAATCAGCAGATCCGGAGCCAGAGCTGCCTGTTCCTCCTCACTCAGTGTATAGAGCAAAGCATCCATATTACGAATGGCATCTGCGGAATCGAGATTAGCTGTATGTTCGCAAACAATCAGTGCATTGAATTTGCGGGCTACACGTGAAAGCAAATCACTCAGCCCGTTGTCAGGAGGAAGTTGTCCGGCAAGAATCCAGCACTTGGGAGTGGCACGTAATACATCCGCCTCAGAAGCAGCATCCCATATTGGTTTACCATTTCGTTTGCGGATAACGCGCGGAACTGGAAGGGGATCTTCTGTAAATTTATAGAGCGGTTCGGAAACCGGAATATTAATATGCGAAGGTCCTTTTCCGTTTTTATCTAATGCCAGTATCGCCTCGTTTATCAGACGATTGCAATACCAGGCTTCTTCTTTCGTTTGGATTTCGGGCAACTGAACCATTGCGTTACAGATACCCGTAAGTGCCTGCTGCTGGGGAATCATCTGTCCGTCCTGCTGACCAAGCCATTGCTGTGGACGGTCTGCCGATATGACAAGCAGCGGTATTTTTTGATAATATGCTTCGGAAACAGCAGGAGCGTAGTTTAGTAATGCGCTACCCGATGTACAACACAAGGCTACCGGACGTTGCAGATTCTGAGCAAGACCCAGCGCAAAGAATCCGGCACTTCGTTCGTCTACTACCGTAAAGCACGTAAAGTCCGGATGCTGCGAAAAAGTATGCAGCAGCGGTGCATTACGCGATCCGGGAGACAGCACAATGTGATCTATCCCATGTGCGAGCAGAAGTGTAACCAACTCTCTGATATTTTTTTTATCCGAATACATAAGCATAAATATTATTTTAGCAAAGACAGCATCGTCTGCATTTTATCTTCGGTTTCATTCCATTCTGACTCCAGATCGGAAGAGATGAGTAATCCCCCTCCCGCATAAAGACGAACATAGGAAGGCATGATACGCATACAGCGCAAATTAACGTATAGATCTGTTTCGGCATCCTGATCCAGAGGTCCGAGAAATCCGGAATAGTATGAACGGTCATATCCCTCATGATCACAAATAAAATGATATGCCTCTTCTTTGGGTAAACCACATACCGCCGGAGTAGGATGAAGCATAGAAATCACATCTCCCAGACGCTGAGGGTCGGTAAAGGAAAAGGAAAAGACAGACTTCAGATGCACCAAAGCTCCGGCTTTTGCTGTCACAGGTCCTCTTTCTTCAGACTCTATCCCCAGACTATGCAGCTTCTCGCGAATGTAACGCGCCACATATTCCTGCTCCAGTTTATTCTTCTCACTCCAGACAGGCGAATCCGAAGCCTTCATCGTTCCTGCCAGTGCTACAGTAGAATAGGCGTCATCCTTCCCTGACAATAATATTTCGGGCGTACTGCCCATCCATAGTCCGGCCTGTGGTGTATAAACCATATAAGTAAATCCGTTCGGATATAAATCCGAAGTGCTACAGAAAAGCTCTGTCAAACATAAAGGAGGGTCGATTTCTCTGTCCTTATATCTGGATAGGACGAGCTTTTCGAATGCTCTGTTTTGTAAAGCAGTTAAAAATGTCCCGAACACTTCCTCGTAACGCTTTGACTCATCCCGTACCGGAGAATTCTCTTTACTGAAAACCAGTTCCGGAGCAGAAAGTCTATTTTGTTGCATCCACTCCTCTATCTCGTGATTTCCGTTAAGTCTGACATGAGACTTAATAACCAGCAAAGGGTTAGCTTCCGAAATGACGAAAGGAGCAAATACAAATCCGTTTTTATCATTCAATTCACAATAATCATTCAGTTGCAAAGGTTTACCTGCTGTCTGAATGATTAAAGAAGGTTCATTTGTTTGAGGTAAACGGAATAAAGCAAAAGCATATCCTTGACGAATCAAGTCTTTCACCCAATCTCCTTCTGTTATTACCTCTCTTTTCACTTTTTCTTTATTATACTGTTAGTAATGCGAATACTGGAAACAATACGACCTTCTTCTGTAAAGACATCAATATTCCACACGTGAGAACTGTGTCCTTTATGAATAATGGTGGCCACACCTTTTACTTTCCCTGACCGTGCCGAATAAACATGATTGGCACTCACCTGCATGCCCCGGCTTTGCTCGCCCTCTTCACAAAGAAGCACTGACCCGACACCACAGATGGTTTCAGCCAGAGCAATCGTAGCTCCACCGTGTAAAATTCCGAAAGGTTGCATCGTGCGTTCATCCACCGGCATAGTAGCCTCAACACGTCCCTCACTGATATGTGTATATTCGATACCCAGACTCTCCATCAGGGTACCTTTATTTTTAGCGTTTACCTCTTCGAGCGTAAACGTTGCAGGTATAATCATCTCCTCTATCATTTAATCTATAGATTCTGTTACTTAGAAGCTGTTTAAAAATTTCCGGGATATTTTTTATAACCTCAATTCATGCTGTCTTTAGTCCTTTTTTGCGCCTTTAAATCTTCTTTTCTTGTTAATAGCCCGCTATTAACTGCAAATAGAAAATTCAAATTCATCAAAAAAGGACTAAAACACATTGCATGAAAAATTTTCAAACAGCTTCTTAGATTGCAAAATTACTGAATCATTTTTTCTTTCATCGGCTCCGCAATCAAAAAAGATATTTATTCTATCCCTGATCAGGGCACAATCAGTCCGTCCTGCATATGAATGGTACGATCCGAAAGTGCAGCCAGATGCTCGTCATGACTTACAATAACGAAAGTCTGATTCAATTGTTCGCGCAGCTTAAAGAATAATCCATGCAGTTCTTCCTTATTTTTTGTATCAAGACTTCCCGAAGGCTCATCTGCAAAAATTACAGCCGGCTCGTTCATCATCGCACGGGCAATAGCCACACGCTGTTTCTCACCACCCGACAATTCGTTAGGTTTATGCTCCAGACGTGCTGAAAGTCCGAGGAAATCAAGAAGCTCACAAGCTCTTTTTTTACAATCCGACTCATTCTTATGTGCGATCAGTCCGGGAATCATCACATTTTCCATTGCCGTAAATTCAGGCAACAGCTGATGAAACTGGAAGACAAAGCCGATATTCTGATTTCTGAACCGCGAAAGCTCTTTATCAGAAAGCGAAGTGACCAGCGTATCGTTAATCCACACCTCACCCTCGTTAGCTTTATCCAGCGTGCCAAGTATCTGCAACAAAGTTGTTTTACCGGCACCACTTGCTCCGACAATCGAAACGATCTCACCTTTCTCTATTGTCAGATCAATTCCTTTCAATACTTCTAAAGAACCAAAGCTCTTTTTTATATGGATTGCTTTTATCATAATCTCAGATTTATACGAAACAAAGTAACAATAAAGTTTTTAAATACGTCTTCCTATTTATATTTTTTCTATTGTTGAAATCATCACGAAGACTAAAAAAATTTAGTTATTTATTTCAACTCTTGCTTTATAAGTAATATCAAAAATTTACTGAGACATTTTAAATATGCATCAAAGGTAAGATTTCGGATACTTTTAGGACTGTTTTCCTTTTTCTCTCCTTGATTTAGCCCGCTAAATCCGCGTTTCGAAAAATAAAAACACCCTCTAAAATTATCTCGAAAAATGTAACAGTAAATTCTTTCTATTACTTAAAATGTCTTTTGTCCTTTTATCTCCCCTTTAAAGTTTCTATTCTTGTTAGCAGCTTCTTAAATCCACTTTTTTTTTGTTAAGTACAAAATATGTATATCTTTGCGAGGATTTGCAATCTTTAGATTACAAAATGGATAATTATATAGAACATGAAGGGACTGTGATCTCTTCGAAAGGGGAAAAGTTGATTGTTCGTATCGAACAAAACTCTGCCTGTTCAGGGTGTCATGCCAAAGGAGCCTGCACTGCTGCCGACAGAGCGGATAAAGAAATAGAAGCCATAGCGTATGGCGGCGAGGTTTTTCATGTAGGTGAAAGAGTACTTTTACGTGGATCAGACCATATAGGTAGGCAAGCGGTGCTAATTGCGTTTGTCCTGCCTTTTATTTTGATGCTTTTACTACTGGCATTATTCATGTTTCTTTTTAACAATGAAGGAATAGCCGGATTAGCATCACTGGCATCACTTATACCTTATTATATTATACTCTGGTTTAAGCGGGATGTTTTGCGTAAAAAATTCATCTTTGAAGTACATAAGTTGAGCAAATAAGTAACTAAATACAATTATCTATGAATTTGATTATGATTGCTGTTCTCTTATTGGGAGCAGTGGGAGCTATCGGAGCCATAATTCTTTACTTCGTTGCACAGAAGTTTAAGGTTTATGAAGATCCTCGCATTGGTCAGGTGGAGGAGGTATTGCCGGCAGCAAACTGTGGTGGTTGTGGCTACCCGGGTTGTAAAGGCT
>JBOFDD010000073.1:0-4647 GCA_051646645.1 Bacteroidales bacterium
CACCGAGGTATCGGCAACGCCCCGCACAAGTATAGCCCGTTTCACTTTTCCGGAAGGAGAAAATCACATTCTTCTGAATCTGGGCGAAGGGCTGACCAATGAGTCGGGTGCTTTTATGCGTAAAGTAAGCGAAACAGAGGTGGAGGGAATGAAACTTTTAGGAACGTTCTGCTACAATCCGCAGGCTGTTTTTCCTATTTACTTTGTGATGCGTATCAACAAAAAGCCCGAAACATCCGGCTACTGGAAAATGCAGCGCCCGATGACCGGAGTGGAAACGGAGTGGGATAAGGACAACGGACAATACAAGCTTTATACAAAATACACGAAGGATATTGCCGGCGACGATATCGGATGCTACCTCTCGTTTGATTCCGATAAGGAAAGCACTGTCGAGGTGCAGATGGGTGTCTCTTTTGTATCCATAGCCAATGCACGTGAGAATCTGAATAAAGAGCAACCTGATTTCAATTTTAACAAAGTACGGGATGAGGCGCGTAGTAAATGGAACGATGATCTGAACCGTATTCAGGTAAAAGGAGGGACAGATGATCAGAAGACTGTATTCTATACTTCTCTGTATCATATACTCATCCATCCCAATATTCTTCAGGACGTAAACGGACAGTATCCGGCTATGGAGAGTTCGGATATCCGTACCACTACAGGCGATCGCTATACGGTATATTCTCTGTGGGATACTTACCGCAATGTCCATCAGTTGCTTACTTTGGTTTATCCCGAAAAGCAGGAGATGATGCTACGTACCATGATCGATATGTACAAAGAACACGGCTGGTTGCTTTACGGACGCGAGACGCTCACTATGGAAGGCGACCCGAGTATTCCGGTCATTGTTGATTCCTGGATGAAGGGATTGCGCAACTTTGATGTGGATGCTGCTTACGAGGCCATGTACAAGTCGGCTACAACCGAAGGCGCTAAGAACCTCATGCGTCCGGATAATGATGATTATATGAATCTGGGTTATGTGCCTTTGCGCGAACAATACGACAATTCCGTTTCTCATGCACTTGAATATTACATAGCGGATCATGCCTTGTCTGAATTTGCTGAGGCTCTTGGTAAAAAAGAAGATGCTAAACTTTTTCGTAACCGTTCGCTCGGATATAAAAACTATTACTGTAAAGAGTTCGGAACCCTGCGTCCGAAACTTCCCGATGGATCTTTCTACAAACCTTTTGATCCGAAACAGGGCGAAAACTTCGAGCCGAGTCCGGGCTTCCACGAAGGAAATGCATGGAACTACACGTTCTATGTACCTCACGATGTGGCAGGACTTGCTAAGTTGATGGGTGGCAAAAAGAACTTTGTATCGAAACTGCAAAATGTTTTTGATCAGAAAAACTACGACCCGGCCAATGAACCGGATATTGCTTACCCGTATCTGTTCAGCTACTTCCCGGGTGAGGAGTGGCGCACGCAGGATCATGTATCGCATTTGCTTAAGGAGCATTTCCGAAATATGCCTGACGGCATTCCCGGTAATGACGATACAGGCACCATGTCGGCATGCGCCACACAGTCACAGACCGATGTTCTCTCTTTTGTCGATCCGTTTATCGGGACAGGAGGACACGGACATACCTTTCCCGGAGCCACACGTCCCTATTCCATGATACAGGTCAGCCCCGATACGCATATCATGGGCTGGGAGGCAAGCAGCGGATATCACAATTCCGATTCGCTGATCTATGGCTTTACCAATATGCACCTGAGCGGTACCGGTATCGGTGATCTGGGCGATGTCTCCCTGCTTCCTTTTACCGGACAGACGGATACCGTTCCGGTCGGTCGGTTTCGTAAGCAAACTGAACAGGCTAATCCGGGGTACTATACCGTTCGGCTTGACAACTACGGAGTAAAAGCAGAGCTGACTTCTACTGACAGGGTTGCCTTACACAAATATACATTTGATAATGCTCAGCGCAGGGTAATGCTCAATCTGGCACATATCCTTCAGCCAAACTGGGGACATAAAGTGATTTCGAACGACGTACGGGTTATCTCTCCCGATCTGATAGAGGGAACAACCATCACACAGGGCTGGGCGCATAATCATCAGGTTCATTATTCGATTCAGTTTTCCGAACCGTTTACACAGCTTAAGCTTCAGCAAAACGGACAACCTGCAGTTGATATCAGCCAGCTGCCTTATACCTGCGACAGTCTGGTAAACGCACAACTTTATTTTGATTTTGCAGACAAAAATGCCCCTCTGCTGGCTAAAGTATCTGTGTCAGGAGTAGATCCGGACGGCGCATCCCGAAATATAGCATCCGAACTAAGCGGATGGGATTTTGATGCGGTGCGCAATCAGTCCGAAGAGATCTGGCGCAATGCGTTGAGCAAAGTTTCTATTCAGACTACCGATACATCCGTTCTGAAGAACTTCTATACAGCACTTTATCATACGATGATGGCTCCGATCCTCTGGCAGGATGCCGATGGTCGTTACAAAGGGATGGATAAGCAGATTCATCAGGCTGCACCGGGTTCAGCCAATTATACCGCATATTCGCTGTGGGATACTTTCCGCGCATTGCATCCTTGGCTTACAATCTCCGATCCGGACAGAGCCGTTTCTCTGGGTAAAGGATTGGTTCAGGGATACGAATAATGAACCATTCTTCCGAAATGGCCGCTGGTGTCGAACTATACAGGTTGTATGGTCGGATATCCTGCTGTATCGGTGCTTGCCGATCTGGCAACAAAAGGACTTGCCGATCCTGCCGGCCTGAAGCAATGGGTAGAAGCTTCGCGCCGCTCATCGGCTTATCGTCCCGATCTGGCTGAGAAATTCAAAGGCACACGCGAGCTTGATCTGATTACCCGCCATACTTATTTCCGCGAAAAATACGGATTCGTACCCGGAGATTCCATTCCCGAATCCGTTTCATGGGGACTCGAAATGGCTTACTACGACTGGTGTATTGCTCAGATTGCTGTTCTGGAGGGTGATACGGCTACGTACAACGAATATGCAAAACGGGGAGAGGCGTACAAACGTTACTATTATCCCGAAACGAAATTTATGCGTGGGGTAATGAGTGACGGAAGTTTCCGTACACCGTTCAATCCGCACTATTCGGCACACATGGAGAGCGATTATGTAGAGGGAACAGCCTACCAGTGGTCCTATTTCTTTCCACATGCGATTGCCGGATTTACAGAGATGATAGGAGGTCGCGACTCTTTAGAAACCTACTTAGATAAACTATTCACGGCATCTTCTCATGTTGACGGAGCTACAGCTTCGGGAGATATTACCGGACTTATAGGACAGTATGCACATGGTAATGAACCGAGCCACCATATCGCCTATATGTATAACTGGACTAACCGTCCCGACAAAGGACAGGAGAAGTTAGACTACATCATGCGTAACTTCTATTCTCCGACTCCCGATGGCATTATCGGAAACGAAGATTGCGGACAGATGTCAGCCTGGTACCTGATGAGTGCCCTTGGATTCTATCAGGTTTGTCCCGGCAATCCGGTTTACTCCATCGGTCGTCCATTGGTGGACGAAGCATCAATTCGTATGAAAAACGGAACATTTAAAATAAAGGTCAACAACAATTCACCGGAAAATAAATATGTCCGTGAAGCGAAACTCAACGGCAAAGTATTGCCTGATCTTTCTTTCACTCACGACCAGATTAAAAATGGGGGTGAACTGATCATTACCATGACAGATGGGAAAAATTAAACGCTGAGGTGAAAAAAAACAAAGCCGCAAACAATTATTGTTTTGCGGCTTTATTATTTTTCTTACGATCCTTAATTATATCGTCCATATTATCAATAGCCCACTCAATCAGGGAATATGCTCTGACCAGAAACGATTCGGCACGATCTGTAAGCCTGTATTCCACCTTTGGCGGAATTTCCATATAGACTTTACGTGTAACAAATCCGTCTTCCTCTAACGAACGGAGAGTGACAGTCAGCATTTTTTGTGATATATCCGGTATTGAGCGCTGTAATTCTTTAAATCGTACAACCTTGTGTTTACTTAGTGTATGAAGTACCAGCAGCGACCATTTGTCGCTTACCCGGCAAAGAATATTACGTATCGGACAGTTTGGATCAAATTCATCCTGGATTTTTACTTTACTCATAGCTAATTTCTTTACTCTACAAAAGTAACCAAATGAATTTTATAAAGTAATTTGTTTGTCAGTAAATTACGATAGAAAAAATAATTCAAAAAAGTTTCAGTTACAAGTATCTAATAACCAATAATAGTAACCTTGAGGTAACCTGCTTACGTTTTTGTATCTACTTGATAAACAGTTGTTGTGACGGTATATTTGCATCGAAATATATGAACGTACATTATAAAAATTACTGATTATGAAAAGAGCAGATAAAATTTCTTCGGGTACAAATTATAGTGACCCGTTGGCGGAATTAAAAAGATAATAAAATGGCTCTTAAAAAGTTGCGCATATTGCTGAAATATAGTACATTAAAGGCATACAATCTTTTAATACTCAATCAGCGTATGCACAACTTATATGTAATATTCGGTAAATATCTGGAAATATGCAAGCAATTCGCAGGAGATTTGGTAAATGAATTAGGGAATATCAATCGTAGAGGTGTCGTTCCTAAGTTTTC